>JAFDJC010000142.1 GCA_019307665.1 Deltaproteobacteria bacterium
CAACCTATTGAAAATATATGAATTTCAAAGAACCGTAATTGCCTTCTCTGTTTATATTTCCAAAAACTAATCGGAAAATATTTATGATAATCACTATAACTCGCAAGCATCCTGATAACCTTGCAACCAACGAAAACTCTCTTTCTCTTCGATGGGCTTCTGCTTGCGCTTTTCCGACTTACCGTGCTCGGCTTCATCTCGTGCATAAATTTGTGTTCCCCACAGGCCCAAAGGCAAACGCTCCGGTGTGATGACCAATTGGTTATGAGCTAAAAATCCTTGCCTGTTCAGGAAGCTAAGCGGTCCGGTGCCTTCCATGCTTTTCTTGGGGGTATAGTCCAGTTCGGTCGTGTCCTGGACGAAGAGCACTCGCTTGAATTCCTTTACCCGTTCAAGGGTGGCATCCTGATGCGGTTTTAGTATGCCTTCCACATCGGTTTTTTTATTGTTTAAAAATCGGTAGGCGCCTATTACCTCAGCCCATCCTTTGAAAGCCGATTTAATACTTTCCATAGGAGATTCTGTCAGGCGCTCGAGTATCAGCTCCATGCGTTTCTGAAGTCGATTGTCTCCCAAATCGGCAGTGGCCAGTTCCTTTATGATCCACGCCTTCATTAACAGCCCTCCGACATGAGAGCTCGACGAAAATCACGACGCAAAGGATACAGCCAGATATCTTTTACCGCTATTCCCGGCGTCTTGTATTTGTGCTTTTTGCCACGACCCTGCGTTTGCCCCACGCATTGCCAGTTTGCCGCCCTGTAACAGCCTCCTCGAAAACGGTCCCGCTCAACGAAAGTTTCTAATAGAACCGGGTTATACCCGTATTGGTTCAGAAAGTCATCTGGAATACGCTTGGTACACATGGCCAGTATCTTTGATGCCAAATTCGCGCTATGCACACCAGGCAGGATAAGAAAACGAGCGTTATTCACGATAAGATGCAGATTCTTTTCGCGAACCAAAGGTTTCCAACCTATATAGAGATCCCTGGGAGCAATTTTCCAGGCACTGGCCCCAAATCCAATCGCTCCTAATAGTCCTTGCTCCCATTTGAACAGGTAACGCACCTGTGCACCAGCCATTGGACTATAACCCAGATAATGGTACCGGTCTATTAGGGCATTGTATACTGCAGATTGTTGTGCGGTCTTAACGCGTTGTAAGGTCAGACCTCGAAGCTTCTGAACCGGAAGATTAGTCGAATGAATTGCCGGGATGGATACCGTGCTTGGCCGCAAATTACGTCCGTTTCCATTCCTCCTTATGGGAGGTGGCAACTTAATGAGTCCGGCACGATGAAGTCGTAAAAGTCCAACTCGTGCACTCATGAACTGATATTTATTTCCGGGAGACTTCCAATCCAAACGTTTACATACGCGACGAGCTATCTCAGCACGATTGAATGGCTTGGCAGCTCTGATCTCCTCAAACACAGCAGCCAAACCTTCGTCTCCAAAGGGCTTGCCAAGTAATTGTTCTGGAATCCTGACCGCTTTATATTCATTCTGGACCTTCATAAAAACTATTATGGCACATGCGCCTTACTGTGTCCAGAAAAAAATGCATTAGATGTGTATAAGGCTCAGGGTTGAAACCCGAGGCTATATTCCTTATCCCCTCGGAAGATTGTTTGTAGCCAAACCCGGGTGCGGCTATCGACCAATTGCAATTTTTGGGCATATAATCCCCCCGATTACATTTTTCTATGCTGTAGTTCTTTTTAAAGATGGTAAATTTTGGGGAAAGTCCAGCTATTTTTTTCGGCTAACGGCGCGCTTCGGCGGCGCGGAGCAAGGTACGAGCGGAGTGCCTGACTGTGATCCTACCAAAAAAAAGTGGGCGCATGGGTTCACCCCTACGGTCTTAAACCGACAATAAAATCACCCACGGCATCGACGCCTTTGTTCTCAACAAGCCTTATGGTCTGGGTGCCGATCACTGCAATATCAACCCTTCCCCTGAGGAAATCAATGTCATCTTTGTCTTTAACGCCAAATCCAAGGGCAAGGGGAAGGTCGGTGGCGCTACGACATTTTAACAGGTAGTCATCAAGTGTTTTGGAAAAGTCAGTACTGTCTCCGGTAACACCCTTTCTTGCCACGCAGTAGATAAACCCGCTTCCCGCATCTGCAATATACTTCATCCGCTTTTCCGGTGTTGAGGGAGAAAAAATGAACACCGGTGCAAGTTGTCGGTCTTTCATGGCGGAAATGTATTCCCTGCCCTCTTCCGGAGGAATATCCGGGACAATCGTTCCCTTTATCCCGACACTCAGCATGGCGTCTGCAAACCGCTCAACATTGTATTTAAAAAGAATATTGTAATAACTCATAAACAAAAACGGAATATCAAATTGAGAAGTAACCTTTTCGGCAAAATCAAGGCATTCCTGTACGGTCGTTCCGGCAGCAAGCGACTTCTGGTTTGCGCGAAGGATGACAGAGCCATCTGCAATGGGCTCGGAAAATGGAATCTGAAGTTCCATAAGGTCCACACCGGCTCTGACCATGGCCTCGACTATTTTAAAAGAATCTTCAAAGTTCGGATAGCCAAGGACTATATGAGTCATCAGAAGAATTTTTTTTTCTTTTATCC
Source organism: Deltaproteobacteria bacterium (assembly GCA_019307665.1). Lineage (GTDB taxonomy): Bacteria > Desulfobacterota > Desulfobacteria > Desulfobacterales > SURF-7 > JAFDJC01. Next base: position 2,599 of record JAFDJC010000142.1, read on the forward strand.
GGTTTTTGATATACGCTTCAATCATGATATTCTTTTGCTTTTTCTTTAATAAATTCCTGCCATCCGGGGTCATGAAATGCGTCGGCCACTGTAAAAATATCTTTGTCGCCCCTTCCGGACTGATTGATAACAATAATGTCATCTTTTGACATATCGGGTGCCTCCATGAATGCCCGGGCAAATGCATGGGCGGATTCAAGTGCCGGTATCAGCCCCTCCTTCTTCATTGTAATGTCCAAAGCATTCACAACTTCCTTGTCTGTTGCCGCTTCAAAACGCACGCGATTTTCCGTGCTTAAATTGGAAAGGATAGGCGAGACTCCCACATAGTCAAGTCCGGCCGCAACACTGTGAGTCTCTTTCATCTGTCCGTCATTATTCTGCAGAAACCAGGTTTTGTAACCCTGGGCGATACCTATGGATGCATCATCTGATGAAAGCCTGGAGGCATGATCTTCCGTATCAAGTCCGCGGCCCCCAGCCTCAACCCCCACCAGTTCAACTTCATTGTCATCAAGAAAACCGCTGAAGATGCCGAGAGCATTGGAGCCGCCGCCTACACATGCGTACACGCGTTTGGGAAGCCTGCCTTCTGTTTCAAGTATCTGGCGCCTTGCTTCTTCCCCTATTATCGATTGAAAATAGGATACCATCTCGGGAAACGGATGGGGCCCGCATGCGGTACCGAGTACATAATGCGTCGTATCCATGTTGGTTACCCAGTCCCGAAACGCCTCGTTGATGGCATCCTTTAATATTCTGGTTCCTTCCCGGACAGGTATCACCTCGGCGCCGAGTCTTTCCATCCAGAAAACATTGGGTCGCTGACGCTTAACATCCACCTCGCCCATATATATCGTGCATTTAAATCCGAACCTGGCTGCCATCGTAGCAGTCGCCACACCATGCTGCCCGGCACCAGTCTCGGCAATCACCCGGGTCTTTCCCATCCTTTTGACAAGAAGCCCCTGGCCCATTACATTGTTTGCTTTGTGGGCGCCGGTATGGTTCAGATCCTCCCGCTTAATATAGATACGGGCGCCGCCAAAATGCTCGGTTAGATTCTGCGCGAATGTCAGAGGGGTGGGCCTGCAGGAATATGTTGACATGACGTTCACATATTCCTGCCAAAAACCAGTGTCTTTTTTTGCGGCACTGAACTTTTCAGTCAGTTCATCAAATGTAACCGCAAGAATTTCAGGAATAAATGCGCCTCCAAACTCACCATAATAGCCCCTATCTTTCATGGACCAAACCCTCCCCAATACCAAATAAACGAAATCCGTCTTTCAGACCTAAAGTCCTCCGAAACCTTCATCCGGCATTTCAATTGCAGCAGAAGTTGCTATTTCTATAGCATTCATTTTCCCCATTGTCTCGGGAAGAATTGAATTGATAAAAAAATCAGCTGTCTTAAGCTGTCCTTCATAAAATGCACGATCTTTTTTACCGGCTTTTTCCATTTTCGGCGCCGCTACCGAAGCTCTCCAGAGAAGCATCCATGCCATAACCGTATCGCTCATGGCATATAAAAAAGGCAGGGAATGAGCAAACGCTGTCTTAAATTCAAGAGAAAGGGCTTTTTTGCCCAAGTGCATTGCAATTTCCCCAAGCCGGTTTACAGCTGCTTCAACTTTTTCTGCAAAATCTTTTGTTGCTTCCACTTCTTTTGCTTGGGCAACAGTTTTCTGAATTTCACCCATAAATGCCATGAACACGCCGCCTTTTTTCATGCCAAGCTTACGCCCCAGGAGGTCCATGGCTTGAATGCCGCTTGTTCCTTCAAAAACAGATGTGATTTTGCAATCCCTTGCATACTGTTCTACCGGGTAGTCCATCGTATATCCTGCCCCGCCATAGATCTGCATTGCCTGTATACATATTTCATGCCCCTTTACAGACAGAAAATCCTTTATCAAAGGAGTAAGAAGCTCAAACATGTCATTGGCCATCTCTTTCTCTTCTTCCTTTTCCGCGATAACAGCTTTGGTTCCGCACATCGTCATGTAGTAAAAAAAACTCCGCATTCCGTCCAGGTGGGATTTCATCCACATGAGATTTCTACGAACATCAGGGTGCTTGATAATGGGCACTGACGGTGCTTCGTGGTTTCCAAAATCCGACAGGTCTCTTCCCTGTATTCTTTCTCTCGCATAATTAACCGCCAGCATATACGCCGAAGATGCGTAAGCAAGCGCCTGAAGACCTGTGGCCATACGGGCGCCGTTCATCATGTGAAACATTATTCTCATGCCCTTGTTTTTTTCACCAAGGAGATATCCGATGCATTCTCCTTTTGCACCAAGGCCCATACTGCATGTTGCGCTAGCATGGATACCATGTTTTTCTTCCACTCCGGTACATACAATATCATTACGGTCGCCAAGGCTTCCATCATCGTTTACAAAATACTTTGGAACGATAAAGAGTGAAATGCCTTTTGTCCCGACCGGTGCTCCTTCAATCCTTGCCAAAACAGGATGAATTATATTTTCGACAAGATCGAACTCTCCGTTTGTTATAAAAATCTTATTTCCGGTCAGTGTATATGTGCCGTCATCATTTTTCTTTGCCATCGTTGTCAAAGCGCCGACATCGGACCCGGCTTCTGATTCAGTAAGAAGCATTGTACCGCCCCATTCGCCGGAGGTAAGCCTTTTGATATATTTCTTCTTTTGCTCCTCTGTTCCATAAAGCTCAATCATCTCAGCAGTGCCGTTACCCATAGCTGCATATGAATAAAGGGACCAGTTTGCACCCATGAAATATTCGGCAGCAGCAGTCGCCACAAAAGGAGGCGCGCCCTGCCCACCCATTTCAACAGGCACTTGGAGGTTCTGCCATTCACCTTCAAGAATCAGCTCATGAACTTTATGAAAACATTTGGGAACCTTAACCTTGCCATCTTCAAAACAAACGCCCTCCCTGTCCCCTTCTGCGAGTGTCGGCAGCGCTTCCTTTATTGCAAGCTTGCGGGCCTCCGTAATAATCATTTCGCATGTCTTTTTATTGAAATCGCTGAATTTTTCATTTGTTAATATTTCTTCAGCCTTCATCTGCTCCCAGATAACAAAATCAATGTCTCTCCTGTCTGCAATCTCCTGTGCCATAATAAATACTTACTCCTTTCCATTTACTGTTCATATATTTTATCTAACTATTATTTTACCTAACTAAACGACCTTTTCTATATTATTCCGGTGATTACTGTCAAATACAATATATGCTGTTGACATATCTATTTGTATTGATTATTTATTTGACAAAAAGGAGGATTGCGATATGATTAATACAATCTCTCAAAAAATCGAATGGCTCGGGCATGATGCTTTCAGGATTATTACCAGCAAAATCATCTATTTTGATCCGTACCAGATTGCAGACGGACCGCCTGCTGATCTTATCCTTATAACGCATGACCATTATGACCACTGCTCTCCGGATGATGTTGCAAAAATCCAGAAATCAGGAACAGTAATAGTAACTGAAGAAGATTCCGCTAAAAAACTATCAGGAGATATACGGATAATGAGCCCGGGCGAATCGATATCTATTGATGGTATGAATATCGAGGCTGTTCCGTCATACAACACGAACAAGCAGTTTCACCCAAAAAATAATAACTGGCTCGGTTTTATTATAGAGATTGACGGCAGCAGGATCTATCATGCGGGAGATACTGATTATATTCCTGAAATGGAAAAATTCAACGTAGACATAGCCCTTCTTCCTGTTTCAGGAACTTATGTCATGACTGCAGAAGAAGCCGTAAAAGCGGCTCTATCCATTGAACCTGCTCTATCCATACCGATGCATTACGGAACAGTTGCAGGAAGTGAAGAAGATGCTCTTAACTTTAAAAAAGCGCTTGAAGGGAAAATTGAAGTTCGGGTACTTAATAAATCATAATATCAGAAGATGAAGAATATGGCGGCAACAAGGTTTCCAAATGACCAATAAGGGTTTGGTAAGTTTAAATATAATCAGCCTGGCTCTATTGATCTGTTTCATGCCCGGCACAATTGTCCATTCGTTTGCCGAAGACATCCCTGTAGTGATCATCGGTAACCGAACCCTGCCATTTGATACGATTAGCAAAAAAGACCTGGTGGATATCTTCAAGCAAAAAAAAACCATGTGGGATAACAATGAAAAACTCCATATTTCTCTGTTAGAAGGGGGGGAGACCCACAAACTTTTTCTCTGGACTTATTTGCGAAAAACGCCGATTCAATACACTCTTTACTGGAAAAAACTGGTTTTTACCGGAAAAGGCAGTATACCGATAACCTTTCGGGCGGAAAAAAATTTAATGAAACATGTGGCACTTACCGGAGGCACCATCGGATATATATCCGATAAAATCAAACCGCGCAGGGTGAAAATAATAAAAATTATCGATTAAAATCAAAATCCGGACAAGCCGCAAAGTCTCTGGCCCTGCCCTAGGGTGACATTTTATACATGCATTATTGAATGATAATATCTATTCACCTTTAAACTCGGGTTTCCGCTTTTCAAATACAGCCTTTACCCCTTCTTCAAAGTCTCTTGTTGACTGGGCAAGGAGGACCTGATCCGTATCCATGTGCATTATGGCTTCATCCATGGATGAAGTAATGGCATTAATGCTGCGCTTAATCATCTGGGTGGGAATAGGTGCCTTGGCGGCATATGCTTCAGCCATTTCATTGGCATGTTCCATTAGATTGTCAGGCGAAACCACATCATCCAGAAAACCCCAGTTCAGAAGCGTCTCGGCATTTTCCCTCCTGCCGAGAATAACAAAATGTTTAGCACGGGACGGACCGACAAGATGTACACATAACGGCAAACCGACCCAGCTTAGCGGTATAGCGATATTAACCTCGGGATATGCAATTTTGCAGTTATCCGCCCCTATTCGAAAATCCATTGCAGAGGCGATACAGGCACCACCACCCTGAGCTACGCCGTTTATGGCTGCAATGGTAATCTGACTCATTGAATAAAGGGCCCGTATCATCCTGGGACCTGCGCTGAATTTTCGCTGTCTCGCGAGAAGCGGGCCTGCAGCTGTCTCTATGTGTCCCGAATCATTTAAATCAACACCCATACAAAAAGACTTCCCTGCTCCGGTAAAAATTACTACACGGGTTTTAAGATCATCCTGGAATTCTTCAGCAACTTGCACAAGCTCATTCATCATTTCCATGCTGAGCATATTCCCTTTTTCAGGACGATTCATTGTTACGGTTGCAATCTCTTGCAGTCTTTCGACTTTCAAATACTTGTAATCCATGAACATATCTCCTTATCGCTTTCTCAGCAGCCTCTCCAGCAGGTTTTTAGTTTTTGTGATGAAAGACGTATTAATCAAAACGCGTAGATAAAGATCCCCGGGGTTTCCGTTGTTTTTACCGTCACCCCCCATTCCCGACAGACGTATGCGCTGACCGGCCTTGACATTTGGCGG
>JAFDJC010000356.1 GCA_019307665.1 Deltaproteobacteria bacterium
TGCGTCGTTTCCTCAGGAGAAAACAACTTCTTCGGCTTTCCCCATAAACAGACTTTGCAACGGCTTCAGGACTTAGGATGCAAAATTATCAGGATTGATAAGGCAGGGGCTGTGCAGTTTACTGTTGGGCCGGAACTGTTTGAAGTAACTACATTTCTCCCTCTGAAACAGCTTTGAACAGAGATAGCGAATGGGCTGACTTTTCATTTTCGTAGAGTCTAGTAGTCAGAATAGACCATTTTTCGTCTAGCATCATCGACAGAAAGGGTCCAAAGGGTCTAGGTTTAAGTGTTTGTTTTCCCCAGCCCCTCCGCCATATTCGATGGCATGGAAACAGCGGACCTTTTAATTTATGACTTCAATCGTACGTCTCACTCGAATCCGTGACCCCTGGACCCCTTGAATCCTTCACTAGGAACACGGGAGATAGATAAGGTTCACTGAAAAACATGCTTAACAGCTTTGATAATATCATCTTTGTTTGGATAATAAGCTTTTTCCAATGGGGCACTGGCGGGAGCCGGAACATCAGGGAGAGATACACGACAGACCGGAGCTTTCACAGAGGCAACACCGTCTTCAGCTAATATGGCGGCTATTTCTGCAGACATGCCGTATGTTTTCCACCCCACATCTGCAACAACCAATCTGCCGGTCTTACTAACAGACTTCAATATCAAAGATTTATCCAGGGGTTTAACTGAACGAAGGTCAAGTACTTCAACGTCGAACCCTTCCGACATGAGTTCATTAGCGGCTTTCATCGCCTGAGGGACCATATATGAAATAGCCACGAGAGTAACATCCGTTCCCTCTCTTTTTACTGTCCCCTTGCCGATTGGAACTTCATAGAGTTCTTCCGGAACGACCTCCTCTTCACCATAAAGCCATCTGTCATCTATAAAAACAACAGGATTATCATCTTTAATGGCTGAAACCATCAATCCCTTTGCATCGTATGGGGTACCCGGCATGACAACCTTCAGCCCTGGGATATGAGCAAAAAGTGTATGTAGTGCTTGGGAATGCTGAGCTGCTTGCTCACCGCCACGATTAATGATACCCCAGAACACTACCGGGACGGGTGATCTTCCGCCATTCATATAATACCAGTTTGCAGCCTGGTTGATAATGGGGTCCAGCGCATACATCATAAAATCCATGCGGGGATGGACCACAACAGGCCTCATGCCTGTCAACGAAGCACCAACAGCAGCCCCGGTTATTGCATTTTCAGATACGGGGGAGTCTATGACCCTTTTGGCTCCAAACTTTTCTAACAGATCCTTTGCTGTATTTCCGACATACCAAGGGCTCTTAACACCTTGCCCTATCAAAAAAACAGATTCGTCAACATCCATCATCTGATGAAGCGCTTCATTTATGGCAAGACCGTATGATAGCGTTCTATGATTTGAAGACATAAGCGTCTAACTCGCTCTCACCCGGATATGGGCAATCTTTAGCAAAAAGATGTGCTATCTCGATTTCATGAATGAGATCTTCCTTTATTTCAGAAAGTTCAAATTCGCTGAGGACTCCTTCCTTCATAAGTAGTTTTTCAAAATTGATAATAGGGTCCTTCTTTTTCCACATTTCGACTTCTTCAGGCGGGCGAATATCGGTATGTGTTCCTTGAATGTTATCGTCTGGTCCTACATGCCCCCGGAGACGATAGGTAAGAGCTTCAATAAAGAAGGGGCCATGACCGTTTCGACAATCTTCAACGGCTTTATTTGCAATCTCAAAAACCGATAGCACATCGTTACCATCTACACATGCATTCTGAATACCAAATGAATCTGCGATGGCGGTGATATTAAGATCCGGCCTGCACTCCGATATAGGCATATGAGTAGTGTATAAATTGTTTTCGCACACAAAAATAATCGGTAGTTTTTTAAGTGATGCAAAATTCAAAGATTCAAATAACACTCCTTCATTTGTGGCCCCATCGCCGAAAAAACTCACGGAGACACGCTTGTCATCGCGTATTTGTGATGACAGCGCCCCACCCAGCGCCAAAGAAATGGTCCCAGCCACGATAGGGGCGGAACCCATCATTCCGTTCTCCGGATCAATTAAATGCATAGAACCGCCACGACCTCTGGAACAGCCGGCTTCTTTTCCAAAAACTTCTGCAAATAACGCCTTAAGATCGCAGCCTTTTGCAATATAATGGCCATGGGAGCGGTGATTGCCGAATATATAATCCCTTTTCTCCAGTGCCGTGCACACACCCACCGCAATGGCCTCTTCACCCGAACTCAGATGCACGGGGCATTTGATTTCACCACTCAGAATCAGATCCACAAGGCTCTCCTCGCAATACCTAATGCGACCCATTGTTTTGTATAAATCACACAGAAAATCTTTAGAATATTTTTTCATTTTACCTCGTGCCACCCGATTGAGCAGATCCGGCCGGATTAACCGTCATTTATCGTGATGTCACAATTGCATCTGAACCAGGGGGTGGAAATGCCACAAGCACGCTTTCTCTTCTTGAAACTTTTATTACATCATTTGGAGCGCCAATCTGCTCGAGGAGTTTGCATACGCCTTTAAGCGCTTTTTCTCGGGAGAAAATAGCTAGAATGGTAAGATAAACCAACCTGATATCAATAAGCTCAGACTGATTAGATGTGTACAAAAGTCCAAGACGGCTCTTCCAAGGTCTTATAAGCTGATTATAATCAAGATCAGGATTATTACTGTCCTTTAGAATATCATTTTCATCAGAAAATACAATAGACGAAAAATCGGTAATCCCAGGTTTTACATCC
>JAFDJC010000143.1 GCA_019307665.1 Deltaproteobacteria bacterium
ACTATGAAAATAAATACGAATCCATAGAAACATCCGATATTGATCTTTTTATTTCAGGAACAGGCTTCTTTTTCAAAAAGCTCCGAATTAAAACCATATCCGACACGGTGCTGCCGGATAAACATTCTTTCAGTTCTTTACCGATCAGAAGGCGGGGCATCCAATTTTCAAACCTGTCAAAACAGGACAAATCAGAACTTAATAATTTTATCCGGCAATATGCCACTGATGCAACCTAAAATGGTGCAACCTAAAATGATGCAACCTAAAATGATGCAACCTAAAAATGGTACAGCTTGGATTGTAACGTCTAACCGCCATTAGTTCTTAAACGCTGTATCTGCTCGTTATAAAAAGCAATAACCTCCCTGCGGTTTAGCATCCCTAAAAGAACCCTATGATCATCATTATGAACAACCGGTAAGCTGTCTATATTCTTTGTTGTAAATTTTTGAAGCGCGGTATTTAAATCTTCGGAAGGAGTTGTCGTAATGACATCTGATGTAGCAATATCCTGCATAACGACAAGCGGTTCGATTTCCTTTGAAAAAAGTACCCCCCTGATATCAGTACTTGAAAATATCCCTATCAATTTTTTGTCATCACCCATTACCGGGAAATAATGCTGTTTTGTCTCTGAAAAATATTTCTTGAAATCTGAAAAAAGCATGTTCTGGGGTATAAGGTCAACTTTTTTAACCAGATGCATCAGATCTTGAACACTGATCGCCTGGAGAATGTCTACTAAAAACTCACCGGCATGTGCAGGCGAGTCAATTTTATTTTTTACCTGCTTTTTATATATCGTCCATTTTTTGGATACAAGAAAACAGAGTGAGCAGACAAGAAGGCTTGGTAAAAGAAGGTGATACGAATTTGTCATTTCACTGACAAAAATAATTGTAGATATCGGGGTATTGGAGACAACGGTAAAAAATCCGGCCATCCCCACAACCACAAATGCACCAGGTTCTGTTACTATACCGGGCATCATCTGGTGAAACAGTTTTCCGACTACTCCGCCCATGGCACCGCCAACCACAATCGAAGGGCCAAATACACCGCCACTGCCGCCGGAGCCAATGGAAAATGAAGTTGTGATGATTTTCCCGATTGCAAGAAAAAGCAGGACTGTAATAGCAAGTTCATTATTAAGCGCCTTTTGAGCAAAACCGTATCCAAATGCAAGAGTGTACGGTAAAAAAAAGCCGATAATTCCTGTACAAAGTCCGCCTAATGCAGGTTTAAAATGGTTCGGAATATTCATTGAACCGAACAATTTTGTTATTCCATAAAATGACTTAATATAGAAAATGCCTGTTGCAACCAACACTAAGGCAAGAACAACATAGGGGCCAAGTTCAAGAGGATTTCGAAACAGGAAGTCAGGAGATTGAAAAAGCGATCCCCAGCCAAAAACAAGGCAAAAAATACAATATGCAACAACTGATGAGATTCCTGCCGGGATAATCACTTCCGATTCAAACTCAGGGTCTCGATATAAAACTTCGGCAGCAAAAAGCGCCCCTGCCAGAGGCGCCCTGAAAATGCTTCCTACACCCGCCCCGATGCCTGCTGCAAGCATAATTCTGCGCTCACGGTCTGACAGTTTGAGCTTCGTGGCAAGAAAAGATCCGAAACCGGCCCCGATCTGTGCGATGGGCCCCTCACGCCCTCCTGAACCGCCGGTAGTAAGCGTGATCGCCGATGCAATCGTTTTAATGAAAGGAACCCGGCTTCGAATAAAACCGCCTTTCCTATGATAGGCATCTATAGCCGCATCCGTACCATGCCCCTCAGCCTCCGGAGCAAATGTGTAAACAAGAAAACCGCTTACGATACCTCCAAAAGCAGGTAAGATTAATAGCAACCATTTATTCAGGGGTGTATCGGTCGGGGGAAGAAAATAATGTTCACCGGATGGTGCCGGTGGTCTGTAACCGGCAAATGCGTCCATGAAGTAGTGCTTGCCGATTTCGCAAAGATAATGAAAGAGTACTGAACCTGTGCCGGCTATGATTCCTATCAATATAAAATAAAAAAGCCATTTTCCGGCATGGGCTATATTTGCAGATCTCTTCTTTGCGGTTATTGCTTTGATACTGTTTTTACATCTTTCAATAAATCGCATCAATTTTTCTTTAAATCCTCAACACCCTTTAAAACAGTATCAAACAGCTCCTCTATATTATCTTTTTCAAGGCATGAAAACGCAACGCGCAAATCCGTATTTCCCAGTGCAATAAGTCCTACTCCATACTTGTCAAGCAAGTGGCGACGGAGTTCTTCAGCATTAACAGTTTTTAAGCATATACACATGAAATAACCGGAGTTAAACGGATATACATCCCAGGCATCCTGATACTTCGGGTCAGCCAGAACTTCCTTGACACGGATAGCTCTTTCTTTCAAGACCTCGAATTTGTCTTTGCTTTCAGCCTTGGATCTATCATCATTCATCGATTTCAACACAATACTCTGTCCGAGGTGAGATGCGTTGGATATAGTGCCTCTTACACACCCTGCGGTTTTTCGTTCCAGGGCCTCCAAAGCCGGTCCTGCTTCTCCATTAATTTTTAAGCCATATGTAACAAAACCGACCCTCAGTCCCCATACGTAGTTCTCCTTTGTTGCCCCATCAAGCTTTATAGCAAGGAGATTTTCGTGCCTGTCGCATAAAAGTGTAAATATCGACTCTTTTAAGGTTTCCTTTTCATAAAAAAGCCCGAAATAAGCATCATCAATAATCGCAACAACCCTTGTCCCATCTCTTGCGACACTGCTCAGGACTTCGGCTATATGTGCGCCCTCTTCCGGGGTCACTGTATAGCCTGTGGGGTTATGGGGAAAGTTGAGTACGACAATTATTTTATCTCGGCCCTTGGATTGTGATCTGATCTGCTTTTCAAATCCTGAAACATCGAATCCGCCCTGGCCTGAAAAAACAGGGTACTTGCCGATCTTTGCCCCTTTTCTGACGCTGAATATCATATTATAGTTTCCCCACATCATATCAGGGAGTATGACGAGGTCATTCGGGTCCACCCACATATCAGCCAGCACACTAATGCCATGTGTAATTCCACACGTCACAACAGGTAAACTGGTACTTTTCCCCACAAGAGAAGGATTCTTTTCCAATTGAAGTTCCTGCCACTTACTTCTTAAAGCAGGAATTCCAAAGGACGAAGCATAGGTTAGAGATTCCTTTGGCGCCAGGCCTTCTATGGAAGACATGACAGAAGGAAAATGCATGATATCGCCCTCTTCGGTGGCGATGCCGATTGTGGCATTAAGCCGGTTTGCCTTCTCCTTTGCCTCGGCACTTTGGCTCAAAATACCTTTGGGAAAAAAAAGATGTTTACCGACACCTGACAACATGTCCATCAGGTTTGGATTGGTCTCCTGGATGATCCGGTTAAGCTCTTCTGCAAGTGGGTTCATTATAGCCTCTATCTTTTCTTCTGTTTCTGCTGCCCTACCCTGGTTTTCGTTTGCCGGCCTTCATCTTTAACGTGGCTTCTTCTGTTAAAAGAACATCCCAAGGATGTCCCGCCTTCAACCCACCTCATCTGTGCAACGGGGTTGGGATACACGAGGCAGTTTTCATCCTTGTCAATCTTGTTACACCCCTTGCAATTTTCAGTAATATTGCCCATTTTGTTTTACCTCTTTTCCTTCTTGATGACCGGATACCCGGCTCAATAATAACGTTTTTTGTCAGTCTGTAAATCGGATAAAGCTGAACTGCTTTTTATAACTAATTGAATAAATATTGTCAATTTTTTTTTAGATGTTTCAGGCGAAATAAGGGAAATAGGAATTTTAATCCAAAGAAGATTTGACAGGGCCTGTTGTATAATTGCTTATACACTCTTCCAGCCAAAGTTTCTGGTGATATGATAAATCATTGAACTGCATATGACAACGTTTCGTAGCAGCTGAACTTTGCAGGTTTTCATCCTCAAGTTTCACATTAGAAATGATATTCGTACTAAATTTAAAAGGACCATACTTTACGGCACCTTTGCTATCAAATACAATTGACACTTCGCATGGGTCGACAGTTATGTCTTTGTTTCCCCGATAATGAAAAGATAGTCCACCATAACCCATATTAACAATCTGCCCTATTTGAGCAGAATAAGGCCCAAGTAAAATCAGGGTTCCATCTTTAACTTCATATCTTTCATGTCTTCTTTGTTCTTTCATTATTTTACACTGTTACGCAACAAACACTCGGGTGTCCCAGTTAAAATTTGTAGCTTTCTATCCTCTATTTCAAGGCATGCTCGATTTTGGCATTTTACTATGATGAAGAAAGTGGCAAGTTTTTTTTGGCTATATATAATAAAACAGAATTTATCCAATAAGTAAATACTGTTTTGTCAATTAGATATTACTTAGTCAATATACGCACTATATGAGAGTTGACAAATAAATTCTGAGGTTTACACCTTTCCCGCTGACTCCAAGATGCTTACTGTCTCTTCTATTTCATTTTTTGAAACATTTTTGCGGAGTTCTTCCATATCGCTCATTACATCGGCAAAACGTATCCCTTCAGCGGCGCTGATCCATTCAAGCTGGAGCCGTTCAGGCCTGATACCAAGCTTCTCCATCTTTTTTCTGATTTTTGAGAATCTTTTTTCTGTCCAGTGATTTGCATCGATATAATGACAATCTCCAATATGACAACCGCTGATCAAAACAATTGGCGCTCCTTTTCCAAATGCATGCCAGACAAATTTCTCATCAACGCGGCCTGAACACATGGTTCTTATAATTCGAACATTTGCAGGATACTGTATTCTTGATACACCGGCATAATCAGCGCCGGCATATGAGCACCAGTTGCAGGCAAATGCAACTATTTTATTTTGTGCGTCTTTGACGAGCATGGCATCTGTCTGGCTGTTTATCTGCTCATCAGTAAAATGATTCATCACAATTGCGCCAAAAAGGCATTCGGCTCCGCATGTACCGCAGCCTGCACAGGCTGCGGTATTTACTACAGCAGGTGTCTTTTTCTTCTTGTCAACGGTAATCGCGTTGTAAGGACAGACTTCTGCGCACCTTCCGCAGGAAGTACAATGTTCGGCAATTACTTCTGAAGTGATCGGATCTGAAACAATTTCTCCCTTGTGCATCAGACGTATAGCTCTTGCTGCAGCAGCAGAACCTTGCGTGACTGTTTCTTTAATATCCTTGGGTCCTTCAGCACATCCGGCATAAAAGATTCCCCGGGTTGCAGCATCAACAGGCAGCAGCTTTGGGTGAGCCTCCAGATAAAAGCCATCGGATGTTAGCTGCAGGCCCATAATTTCCTGCAATCTCCGGGTGCCTGATGCCGGTTTAATGCCAAGTGCAAGTACAAGCATTTGAAGGTCATGGGATTCAATTTTTTCAACAGCTGTGTTTTCAACAGCAATCCGAAGACTGCCATCAGCCAGTTCTTCAACAGATCCCGGAAGACCTTTCAAATACTGTACCCCGAGTTTCCTGCTGCGGTTATAAAGGTTTTCAAAGCCTTTTCCAAAAGCCCTGATATCGATATAAAAAACTTTTATGTCGATATCAGGATAATGCTCTTTTAAAAGCAGGGTGCTTTTGATTGTATTCATGCAACAGACATTGGAACAATATTCGCCGCCTTTTTTTAAGGAACGGGAACCAACACATTGAACAAAGCCGATGGTTGCGGGTCGCTTTCTGTCGGTCGGTCTTACAAGTGTCCCTTTTGTCGGGCCACCTGCATTAACCAGACGTTCAAATTCAAGGCTGGTAATTACGTTTTCAAACCTCGTGTACCCGTACTCATCCATTTCACGGGGATCATACGGTTCTAAACCTGTAGCAACTACAATAGATCCAATATCTTCAATTATTTCTTCATCCGACATATGGAAATCTATACAGTTTTTATCACAGGCGTCCAGACATTTCGAACATCCACGGCCCATACATTCATTCATGTTAATAGTATATGATGAAGGAACAGCCTGAGGGAAAGAAATATAAATTGCCTTGCGCGAAGACAGCCCTGCATTAAACTCATCAGGAAAAACCACTGGGCAGGCTTTTGTACATTCACCACACGACGTACACTCTTTTTCAATTACATATCGTGCTTTTTTAACTATCCTTGCTTTAAAGTTTCCAACATAACCCTTAACATCAACCACTTCACTCATTGTGTGAAGTGTTATATTTGGATGTCGACCGACATCCGTCATCTTAGGACCGAGAATTCAGATGGAGCAGTCCATTGTTGGAAACGTTTTATCAATTTGCGCCATGATTCCGCCGATAGACGGCTTTTTTTCAACAAGAACCACCTCATATCCGTTGTCTGCGAGATCAAGCGCCGTCTGAATACCTGCGATACCACCTCCGATTACAAGTGTTCGTTTTGTTAGGGGAAGAACTTCCTCATAAAGAGGTGACAACCGCCGAACACGGGCAATTGACATCCTGGCAAGGTCTTCGGCTTTTTTTGTTGCGGCTTCAGGTTCACTCATGTGAACCCAGCTGCACTGCTCACGAATATTAGCCATCTCAAGAAGAAAAGGGTTGAGCTTTGCTTCATGCATCATATTACGAAAAGTCGGTTCATGTAGTCTTGGAGAACAAGACGCCACGACTATCCTGTCCAGCCCGTGCTCTGAGATATCTTTCTGAATTTCCATTTGACCTGGTTCTGAACAGGCATAAACAATATCTTTTGAAACAACTACATCATCTATTTCCGATACATTTCCAGCAACCCTTTTGCAGTCAACTGTTTGAGCAATATTCAGACCACATTTGCATATATAAACACCGATCCGCGTACTATGGTTAGTACCTGTCATTTTCTTTTCCAGCATGTTTTTCCCCTGTTTCCCAGTAGAGACGCATGATCATGCGTCTCTACTTAATCCCAGCAGATGGTTTCTGCTATTATACTAGTCAAATCTTTCATTTCCATTGAAAGCTCTTCTCCCAAAAAAGGGTCTTCCATTGCACACCTGAGATGAATCTGGCATTTGGGGCACGAAGTGACCAGAAGATTGCTTCCGGTTGCATGTGCCTGTCTAATACGTTTTACCTGCAGTGCCTTGCTGTAAGAATCACACCCTGTCCAGGCACAGTTGCCGCAGCATAGAGCGGAATTTTTACTGTCCTGCATTTCTTTAAAACTTTCAGGCATAAGGCGATTTATCAGTTTCCTCGGCAAATCATCTACAGCACTCTGCCGATTAAGGCGGCAGGAATCCTGATACGTGATACACCTGTCAAGTTGGTTAAAAGATACTGCTCCTTTATCAATTTCATTTTCCAGAAATTCATATATATGAGTCACTTTAAAATCAGGTTCGATTCCGTGCTCTTTATAATTGAGAGCAATTGTTTTATAACATTCCGGACAGGATGTTATTAATTCCTCAATCCCGAGACTGTTAATAAATTCAATGTTCAATTCGGCAAGTTTTAAAAAATTTTCTCTGTCTCCTGACCAGAGGAGGTCATGTCCACAGCATCTCTCATGATTCAGGATGGCCGGCTTTATATCAAAAAAATTTAAAAGTCGGAGGCTGTCAACCAGTATATTTGAAGCTTCTGCTCCGTGATAATTTCTAAAAAACACATCAAAATATGGGGCACAGCCTCCAAAAAAGAGAGTTTTACTTTTTGGGTCAAGTTTTATATCTTTCGGAAGTTTTTCCCATCTTTTTGGTTTTAAGTCAGGTGAAGTCATGGAGCGCATCAGGGATTGGAAAAAGCCTCCATGAGCCTGACATTTTTCATCATCTTTGCTTCCGCTCAGACTGCAGCGGATATCACGGATAAATTCCGGAAAATTTACATCTGAAGGGCATCGTTCATAACACAGCCCACATGTAAGACACGACCATATATCTTTTTTTACATGTCGTGAATCGATATCTCCGGCAATAATTGATGCCACAATTGATCTAGGGGAATATTGTTTGCCGCTGAGAGC
>JAFDJC010000357.1 GCA_019307665.1 Deltaproteobacteria bacterium
AAAGATCCCGACATTTCCAAAAATAATCGAGGAAGAAAGAGGATTCATTAATTGCTTTTCGGATATAAGTGTATTTAATAAAAATAATCGTCCATGAAGCGACAGAGAAAAAAATAAGAAGCAACAGCACGAGCTGGACCATAAGGCCGGCATTCAGGAACATATGAATGATATCGATTTTGTCTGGTGTCATTTAGCTTTCTCCGGAAAATGAATTGTATCCATTTTAAAATTCGTGGGTGGCCCGGACAACGAGTTGCCGGTGTCACCCGTGTGTCATAAGCTGGTTGTATCATAAGCAATGACAAAAAAAAAGCCTTCATGCAGTATACACGAAGGCTTTTTTGTAATCATTTAATACTGGGTTATCCAGTTGGATTGCCTGGTCAGATTGTTTGGGCCTGTTTTACATCATTCCGCCCATTCCGCCCATTCCACCCATTCCACCCATTCCGCCGCCAGGAGGCATGCCGCCGCCCGGACCACCCGAGTCTTTTTCAGGCATTTCAGCGATCATAGCTTCGGTTGTAATCATAAGAGATGCAACACTTGCTGCATTCTGAAGGGCAAAGCGTACCACTTTTGTCGGGTCAATTACGCCGGCTGCGATGAGATCTTCATATTTATCTGTAGCAGCGTTGTACCCATAAGGCCCACTCTTGCTCTTAACTTCGTTGATAACAACAGACCCCTCGACTCCTGCATTATTTGCAATCTGTCTCAACGGTTCTTCGATGGCGCGCATAACCACCTTGACACCGAGTTTTTCTTCAGCCTTGATTTTAATCTTGCTCAAGGCATCAAGACATCGAACCAGTGCCACGCCACCGCCTGCAACAATGCCTTCTTCGACTGCAGCGCGGGTTGCGTTCAGTGCATCTTCAACGCGGGCTTTCTTTTCCTTCATTTCGGTTTCAGTTGCAGCGCCTACATTGATTACAGCAACACCACCTATCAGTTTTGCAAGGCGTTCCTGCAATTTTTCACGATCATAATCTGATGAGGTTTCATCGATTTGGGCGCGGATCTGTTTTACACGGCCTTCAAGTGCGGTTCGGGCTCCTGCGCCGTCGATTATGGTCGTATTATCCTTGTCGATGCTGATGCGTTTTGCTTTACCGAGATCGTTCAGTGTGATATTTTCAAGCTTGACACCGATATCCTCGGATACAACCTGTCCGCCGGTCAAAATTGCAATGTCTTCGAGCATCTCCTTCCTTCTGTCGCCAAAACCAGGTGCCTTGACTGCAGCCACGTTAAGTGTGCCTCTCAGCTTGTTTACAACCAGTGTTGCCAGGGCTTCACCATCAACATCTTCTGCAATGATCATCAGCGGTTTACCCATTTTTGCGACCTGCTCCAGGACCGGAAGAAGGTCTTTCATGTTTGAGATCTTTTTCTCATTGATCAGGATAAACGGATCTTCGAGAGAAACAAGCATCTTTTCAGCGTCTGTTACAAAATAAGGGGAAAGATAGCCACGATCAAACTGCATACCTTCAACGACATCAAGGGTGGTTTCCATTGATTTCGCTTCTTCAACGGTAATAACACCTTCTTTGCCGACCTTGTTCATCGCTTCTGCAATTATGTTTCCGATGGTTTCGTCACTGTTGGCTGATATTGTACCGACTTGGGCAATTTCACGCTGATCTTTGGTTGGCTTGCTCATGTCTGCGAGTTCTTTTACGGTAACCTCAATAGCTTTGTCTATACCGCGCTTGATGGACATGGGATTACTCCCTGCCACAACAAGTTTTTGGCCTTCTTCATAAATGGCTCTTGCGAGAATCGTTGCTGTTGTTGTTCCGTCGCCTGCCATGTCGCTTGTTTTGCTGGCCACCTCTTTAACCATCTGGGCGCCCATATTTTCAAACTTATCTTCCAGTTCTATTTCTTTGGCCACGGTTACACCGTCTTTTGTAACTGTCGGCGCACCCCAGGATTTGTCAATAACGACATTTCTTCCTTTGGGGCCAAGTGTGACAACTACAGCATTAGATAGTGTTCTGACTCCCGCGAGCATGGCATCGCGGGCTTTGGCATCATATTTGATTTCTTTTGCACTCATTTTAGATCATCCTCCCAGAGTTTTATTTTTCGATTATTCCAAGAACGTCATCTTCACGCATAATCAGATACTCTTCACCTTCAATTTTAATCTCGGTTCCGCCGTATTTGCCGAAAAGTATCCGGTCTCCCTTTTTGACTTCAAGAGGTATCTTTTTACCGTCGTCACCGACTCTGCCGCTTCCTGCAGCTATAACTTTCCCCTCTATCGGCTTTTCTTTTGCCGTATCAGGGATAATGATGCCGCCTTTGGTTGTTTTTTCCTCTTCTACACGTTGTACCAAAATCCGATCATGTAGTGGTCTGATTTTCATTTTTCCCTTTCTCCTTTTTTAAGTGTTATATAAATGAATATAGGTTTTTAAAACAGCCGTCATGTTTCATCACAAAAGACCCGGTTTCGGGTTATTCTGCTTTTTTATCTGTTTGTTTATTTATCTGGTTTTTATCTGTCTTTTTTTCCGTTTTCTTTGAGTCTGATGGTCCTGAATTTTCTCTATCTGGTGAAGCAGGTTGTTTTTTACTGTCAGCATAATCTGTTACATACCATCCTGATCCCTTGAGGTGAAATGCGCTTTGTGAGATCAGCTTGTTCATTTTGCCGGAGCAGGCAGGGCATTTTGTCAGCGGCTTATCGGAGAAGTTCTGAATAGCTTCTTCATGATGACCGCATGCT
>JAFDJC010000144.1 GCA_019307665.1 Deltaproteobacteria bacterium
CTCGCCGGATATCCTGAAATATTCAGCAAGTTTTTTAATGGGTGGCCCGACCCGGTTCATAAATGACTGGGGCTTTGCAAGCAGTACCCTTTCATCACAAATATTTCCGAAGCCATACAGCACATTAAATTTACTTTTTGAGATCTTGATTGAATACGCATCCGCGATTTCATCAACCACCATAAACCCTGCGTTATGACGGGTTTCAGCATAATCATTACCCGGATTGCCGAGCCCGGCTACAAGACGGATGTGCTTATACGTCATAAACAACTTTCCAGGCTAGTCTTTGGATCCGGGTTTTTCTTCTCCGGTCCCTTTTTTGACTTCTCCGCCTTCTTCGCCTTCTTCGCCTTCTTCGCCCTCTTCACCCTCTACACCTTCAAGGTCTTCTTCTTCAACTTCCACTTCCTCTATTTTCTGCGGAGCTCCAACCGTCAGAACCGTAAAATTACCTTCCGCAGTTGATTCAACATCTTCTCCAAACACAATCTCATCAATATGAACCGAATCCCCGATTTCGAGTTCGGTAATGTCAATCTCGATAGTTTCAGGAACTTTATTCGGGAAGCAGAGAACCTCCAACTCACGCCTTACTATTTGAAGTACGCCGCCTTCTTCGACTCCATTGGATATACCTTTTGTAACTACCTGAACATCAACCGCAATTTTTCGATCCATGGCGACTTCATAGAAATCTGCATGAAGAAAAGACGCGGTAACCGGATCCGTCTGAAGCTCTTTAATCATCACCTGCTTTTTTGATTCATTTTCACCCATAATGAGATTAATCAGTTGATAACCGCTTCCGCTTTTTCTAAACAGGGTTTGAAGATCCTTTACATTTACTGAAAGTGAGATAGCCTCAATATCAGCACCATAAAGAACTGCAGGAATACGCCCCTCACGCCGCATTGCCTTTGCCGCTTCTTTTCCAACGGTTTTTCTTATATCTGCTTTCAGCTCTATTGTTTCCAAAAGATGTACCTCCTTGACACTAAACTATCCAAATATATTATACAAACAGGGATGTGACAGAATCTCCATTAAAACTCCTGATGATCGCTTCACCAACGAGCTCTGAAATTGAAAGAACTTTTATCTTGTCACATGCCGATGCCTTATCCCCCAACGGGATTGTATCTGTAGCAACTACACTCTTTAAGCTTGATTCATTAATTCTATCCACAGCAGGACCGGAAAGAACAGCGTGGGAACAATATGCGTGCACTTCTTTTGCGCCTGCCCTGCTGATCGCCCCTGCAGCCTCAGTCAATGTACCTGCCGTATCGACCATATCATCAAGAATAACGGCAATCTTATCCTTAACATCACCGATTACCGCCATCGCCTTTGCAACATTGGGCGCATCTCTTCTCTTATCAACTATAGCCAGGTACGCATTGACTCTTTTCGTAAAGGCCCTTGCCCGTTCAGCACCGCCTGCATCAACGTATATGATCAAGCAGTACAGGCGCCGCAAAAAGGTTATCCACAGGAATGTTGAAGAAACCCTGAATCTGGCCGGCATGCAGGTCCATTGTAATAATTCTGTTGGCACCTGCGACCGTCAACAGGTCAGCTACCATTTTCGCACTGATGGGAACGCGCGGTGCCACTTTTTTATCCTGCCTTGAGTATCCATAATAAGGAATAACGGCGGTGATCCTTTTAGCAGATGATCGCTTAAAGGCATCAATCATTAAAAGCAGCTCAACCAGATTATCATTCACAGGGGCGCAGGTTGACTGCACAACATAAATATCCCTTGCACGAACATTTTCATTGATTTCAATCTGTATTTCACCATCACTGAACGTTTTTACCTTTGCAGCTCCAAGTGACAGGTTAAGGTATGAACAAATTTTCTTTGTCAGCTCAGGATTTGAATTTCCTGAAAAAATTGAAAGGCCGTTTTTTTCTGTATTGCCCATATTAAATCCCATAAAAAATAAAAAGGTGCGCCCTTATTCTTTGGTGGCTGGGGCGGGAGGATTCGAACCTCCGAATGCAGGAATCAAAATCCTGTGTCTTAAGCCTCTTGACTACGCCCCAATAAACGATTCTAAACAATGATTTCAGCAAGAAATTTCTGCTCCCTACTGAAATGCGTCAGGGAACTGTAAGCCTTTTCAGCACTCCCGGCGTCGGCAAAAAGACCGAACACAGTTGGTCCACTGCCGGTCATCAGTGCCCCCAGCGCGCCGGATTCAAGAAGCAGCTCTTTTGCCAGGTTAATTTCCGGATACATGGCAACTGTAACTGTCTCAAGGTCATTATACAAATGATCTTGAATATCCGATGACATTTCACTAAAAAGAGTATATTTATTTATTTTATTGTATTTTGTCAATCCTAAATTCACCTTTTTATAAACCATGGCTGTTGACACACTGAATCCCGGGTTAATCAATACAACATGATATGGTTTAAGCCCATAATAGACCTCAAGCTTTTCACCTATCCCCGTTGCGATTGACGTTTTACCCAATATAAAAAAAGGCACATCAGCTCCAAGCCCTCGACCCATAGCTCTCAGCTGATCATTTGTGAACGGAAAGTCATAATACCGGTTAAGGGTTAAAAGCACGGCAGCGGCGTTGCTGCTTCCTCCACCCAGTCCAGCCCCCACCGGTATTTTTTTTTCTATTAAGATTCTCCCTTTTCCGGGTTTTTTAAGTGATTTGAAAAAAAGATCAGCGGCCCTGTAAGCCAGGTTGGTTTTGTCTTCAGGCACCTGTGGATGTTCACAGGATATGGAAATTTCATCCGACGCCATGTCAAGGCTTATGGTATCATAAAGCGTAATACAGCACATCAGACTACACAGGTTATGATAACCATCCGGACGCTTTTCAACAACCTCAAGAAACAGGTTTATCTTTGCGGGGGATAGGACTTTCACTTTTCAAACTTAATAACAATAAACCCCTCATTCTTTCTCTTGATAAACATTTGGAGAGAATCACCTTCAGCGACATCACTTATTATTTTTTCGTATTCTTCAAGACTGTTAACCGGTTTATGGTTGATCTCTTTTATAATGTCACCATGCATGATGCCTGCATCCTCTCCCTTGCTGCCGGATTGGACATCCATGACGACAACGCCCGTCTCGTCACTGATATTAAAGCGTCTTGCAATCTCAGGTGTTACTTCAGCTACATTAATACCCAGATCATTTTCACCGGGAGTTTCTGAGGTGTCGGATGCCGATCCTTCTTTATCCATCCTTCCGATCTTAACATTGAAACTTTCTATATTGCCGTTTCTAAGGACTTTAATTTCAATGACCGTCCCAACCTGAATATCAGCAATCATGGCCGAAAGGCGACGGTTGTCCTCCGCCTTTTTTCCGTTAACTTCAACGATAATATCCTTTACTTTAATTCCGGCCTTGTCGGCCGGCGCGCCAGGCACAACTTCAGCTACAATGACCCCTTTCCCGTCTTCAATCCCGTAATACTCGGCAAGTTCTTCACTTATATTCTGAATCGACACACCAAGAAATCCGCGCGTCACTTCCCCGCTTTTTTTAAGCTGATCAATAATTCCTTTTGCAAGGTTTGCAGGAATTGCAAAGCCGATACCCTGGCCACCTGATATAATTGCCGTATTGATTCCCACAACCTCGCCATCCATATTCAGCAAAGGCCCACCGCTGTTACCCGGATTAATCGATGCATCAGTCTGAATAAAATCATCATACGGCCCCGAACCGATAACGCGGCCCTTTGCACTTACAATCCCTGCAGTAACGGTTTGCTCCAGACCGAACGGGCTCCCGATGGCAACAACCCACTGCCCTACTTTCAGTTTGTCAGAATCACCCAGTGTTAAGAAGGGAAGGTTTTCTTCCCGTTTGATTTTAATCAATGCAAGATCCGTTTTAGGATCGCGGCCAACAATCCGGGCATCAAAATCAGTTCCGTCATTGAGCTTCACCTTGATTTCATCTGCATTTTCAACAACATGATTGTTAGTAACAATGTAACCATCCTTGTCGATCAGAAACCCTGAGCCCAAGCTCCTCTCTTTATGTTCACGCGGCATTTCATT
The DNA here is from genome assembly GCA_019307665.1 of Deltaproteobacteria bacterium. Classification (GTDB taxonomy): domain Bacteria; phylum Desulfobacterota; class Desulfobacteria; order Desulfobacterales; family SURF-7; genus JAFDJC01. The sequence continues at coordinate 4,060 of JAFDJC010000144.1, forward strand.
GCCATAAAACCTGTTAAAAAAATCTTCAAACGGATCATTTTTTCTTCTGAACGGACGTCTGGAGAAGTGTCTGAACCCTCCGCCTGTTTTTGTTGTTTTTTCAGTTCTGATATTGACAACAGCGGGGCTGACTGAGTCTGCAAGGCCGCTGAAACTCGCCGGCACCATCAAAACATCTTTTGCTCTGGCTTCTGCTTTAACAGCTGAAAAAGAAACCAGAAAAATAATTGAGACCATAAAGAAAACTGAAAAGAAAATTTTTCTATAAAGGATCCTGTTCCTGCTTTTTTGTAATCTCATTTTTTAACCTCTTTACATATATTATTTGACAGTCTCGTAAAAAATCAAAATTGGATTTTTAAGAAGCCATCATTGTTTAGTTTCTTTAACATACATCATCCTCAAATCATGAAGAATGTTCTTCATAAGCTTTTCTTCATCATTTGAAAGGTTGCCCCTGGTTTTTTCTTCAAGCAACCCCAGGATATCTATGGTCTGCTTTGCAATAGAAATGTTTTTCGCCTTCTGTCCGGATGCCGGATCTTCAACAAGTCCTAAATGTACCAGAGCCGACGAGTTAAGTGAAAAAATAAAGGTTGAAAAATTGATCTCAGGAAGCTGAGATGCCGATTCCTTTTTATCTTCATCCGAACTGTCCTTCATTATAAATTCTTTTTTTTCTGTCATGGCGCCCTCCGGTAGTTGGTTTATAGCTCCAAAGGAATCACTGATTTTACCATCGGCAGGTCTGAAAGCTTTTTAACCACATCATCGGGTAAGGGTGTATCCACTCTAAGGAAAATGATGTTTCTTTCCCCATCCTCTTCCTGACCGACCTGCATTCTGCCAATGTTGATGTTGTTCTCTCCGAGTATCGTTCCTATGCTCCCGATAGCTCCGGGTTTGTCTAAATTGTGAATTAACGCCAGATGCCCCTCGGGAATTATTTCAAGGCGAAAATTATTCAGCCTGACAACCCTGGCGTCATTCTTTCCAAATATGGTTCCGGCAACAACGTTTGTCATTTCCGTTGTAATCACCGTTACAGTAATCAGGTTCGTATAGTCATCGGATCCCTGGCTTGCTGTCTCTGTAATTTTTATCCCCATCTCTTTTGCAATAACAGGAGCATTCACAGCATTCACAGCCTCCTTGACAAGGGGAGACAGTAGTCCGTTTATTAGTGCAGTCGTTACCGGCGACATATCAAGGCCCTGGAAATCTCCCGTATATTCGATAATTACTTCCTTGATAGGTCCTTTTATCAACTGCGCCTGAAGACGACCCATCCTGTCGGCAATGGTTAAATAGGGGTTTAGTTTTTTTAGCAGTTCACCTGTTACTGACGGGACATTCACGGCATTGATCACCGTGTTGTTTTTCAATAGTTCAATAATCTGTTCGGCAATCGCAACCGCCACGTTTGTCTGAGCCTCTCGGGTCGAGGCTCCAAGATGGGGTGTTCCGATAACCGAATCGAGCTCAAAAAGTGGCGATTGGCCCGGCGGTTCGGTCTCAAAAACATCAAGGGCGGCGCCTGCAACCTTTCCTGACTTCAAGACTTCATAAAGATCCGCTTCGTCGATAATTCCCCCTCTTGCACAATTGATAATCATTACACCGTCTTTCATCTTAGCAAATGCCTCTTTGTTCAGAAGCCCTATGGTGTTTTTAATTTTCGGCACATGAACTGTCACATAATCGGCTTTTTCATATAGTTCATCAAGGCTTACACTTTTAAAACCCGCCTTTTCTATTTTCTCACTCACGACATTCGGGTCATAAACAATTACATTCATTTTAAGGCCGCGTGCCCTGTTAGCAACAATCGAGCCTATGTTTCCCAGTCCTATAACACCGAGTGTCTTATTAAAAACTTCTCTGCCCTGAAGTAATTTTTTATCCCACCGGCCTCCTTTTAATGAGGATGTGCCCTGGGGAATATTTCGCGTCAGCGCCATCATCATTGCAATGGCATGTTCCGCTGTTGTTACGACATTGCCGCCGGGTGTATTCATAACGGCAATGCCCTTTTTTGTTGCTGCAGGAATATCTACGTTGTCCAGGCCGATCCCTGCCCTTCCAATAACTTTAAGGTTGTCTGCAGACTCAAGCAGGTCTGCGGTAGCTTTTGTGGCGCTCCTGACAACAAGAGCATCGTATTCGCCTATAATACCCTTCAATTCTTCAGGTGAAAGATCTGTTTTGACATCAACATCAATACCTTCTTCATCCCTGAACATTTGCACTCCGATTTCGCCGAGTTTATCACTTACTAAAACTTTCATATAATCCCCCTGATAAACAAATATTTCCTCACTAATGTCCTGAAAATTGACATTATTATCCTTTCATATATTAAACATCAATATAAAATTTATTTTTTTCTGGAGTTCAATTGGAAATAATGACAAATATTTGTCAAGCAGTTTTAAATATAGTTTCATAATTTTCTTTCAATTCCGAGGCAACCCAGACTCCATCCCAGTCAGCGGCAGGCGGATGGTCCTTAAACTTCCTGCAACGATTAAAAAAAACATTGCAAAGAGGATCTTCGTTTTTACCCTGTTCAAAAAATCGGTAGGCCTCATCAAATTCAAACCTCTTATAAAGCTCTAATCCCTGGCAAAAGCATTCTTCAGATGCTGAAAGTTGAATCCCTTTTTCACCCAAAACTTCAAAGATTTGTATGGGTTGTTTCTTTCCCCTTATAAGTATCGAATCAACCAACCTAGTTACAAACCAATCTCCCAGATCTCTTTGTGTAGATCCGCTTATAAGGATGTCTGTCCCATAATATTTGGTCAGCGTTTCTATGCGGGACGCTATATTAACTTCATCTCCTATCACTGTATAATCCATACGTCTTTCAGAACCGATATTACCGGAAATCACATCACCGGTGCAAATACCGATACCTATTTGGATAGGCATTGAACTTGCGGCTTTTTTCTTAATATTAAACTCTGCCAGTTCATCACGCATATGGATTGCTGTCCTAACTGCACGCACTGCATCATCCTCTTTTTCATATGGCACACCAAAAACAGACATGATTCCATCGCCTATAAATTTATCCAGCACCCCCTGATTTTTGAATATTACGTTGACCATGAGACTGAAATATTCGTTCAGAAACGCTACCGTCTGTTCGGCTGTAAGGCTTTCGGTTATCCCTGTGTAGCCTCTGATATCAGAAAATATAATGGTAGCCCTGTTACGTGTTCCTCCCAGAGCCTGTCTGCTCGGTTCATCCAGAAGCCTTTCCGCTATATCTTTGGTCATATATCGTGTAAGAGTAGTTTTCATCCGTTTTTTACTGGTGATATCTTCAAAAACAAGAACCAGTCCATTATACTTGCCATTATAGTCGATAAGGGGAACAAAATTTACATTTGCAAAATGCTGTTTTCCGGACAGCAAAACCAGTTCTACATCATCGTCAACAACAGATGCATTAGAAGTGTAAACACTCTCAATAAGGCCTTTCAAGTGATCATTCCTGGCATCGATTACTTTCCGGATATCTTTTTTTAATAAATCATCAGGTTTTTGTTGAAACAGTATTCCCGCTGCCTTGTTGGCAGTCACAATATTGTAATTGTTGTCGAGCGTCAGAATACTATTACTAATGCTATCCTGCACACTGGATAGATAATTTTTCATGTCAACTGTGCTTCCATAAAGGCGGGCATTTTCAAGTGCAACAGCTATTTGTGATGAAAGCGACCTTAGGAGATCTTCATCATCTTGATCAAAATTTCCATCTTTTTTATTGATAGCCTCAGTGACACCAATTATTTCACCCTGTCGATTAATTATCGGTGCACACAAAACCGTATTTGTACGAAAACCGGTCTGCCTGTCAACAACAGGAAAAAAGCGAGGATCTTGATATGCATCATCAATATTAAGTATCCGGCCTGTCTTGGCCACATAGCCGGCCAGTCCTTCTGATCTGGGAAACCGTATTTCTGTCATTTCAGCCTGTTGAGCGACCTTTGACCAGAGTTCGTCTGTTTCGTTGTCAAGAAGGAAAAGAGAACTGCGTTCTGCATTCAAAGCTTCTGAAATCTTATCCACTATTTTGATAAAGAGAATATCCAGGTCAAGTGTTTGGGCTACCGTAGTCGACACATCAAAAATAATTGCCATCTTTTCATGATCATCAAGTAGTTTCTGGTAAAGCTGCAGGTTTTCAACAGCAATGGCTGTCTGATAAGAAAAAGCCTTGAATAGTGATTCGTCCTTTTCATCAAAAGAGCCATCCTTTTTATTGATTATCTGTATAACTCCGACTAATTTTCCGTGGAAATTTTTTAGAGGTCCGCATAGAATATTCCTTGTTTTAAAACCGAGCAGTTGATCTATTGCGCTGTTAAATCGAGAGTCATTGTATGCATTGGGGATATTTACTATCTGATCTTTCTCGGCAACCCATCCAGCTACCCCCTGACCCATTTGGACTCTCAGCTTCCTGCTCTTCACACCCTCTGCTATCATTGACCACAGTTCTCCTGTGAAATCATCCAGTAAAAACAGGGTGGCCCTTTCAGCATCAAGCAATTGACTGGCTGTGATTATAATTCGTTCAATCTGGCTTTCAATCCCTATGCGGAGTTTTAGAATCTCAGTCATGTCAAGAAGATGATATATATTTTCAAGGCAGGTTTCCGTACGCAGACTTTTTGATACTGTTTTCTGAAAACGGATATTTGATCGGCGCAGTCTGTCTGTAATTAAGTTTAAAAAATTTCGTGTAAGAGTCGGTGATTCTTTAAAGATCATTTCCATATCTTGATATTTAATCATCAGTAACTGACATTTTTCTTCGGCACTTATGGAGGCCAGACGTCGGCCATCACTGAAATAACCCATTTCACCGATAGTGTCGCCCGGTTCAACGGAATCAAGAATAACTTTTTCGTTATAATCACCGTATCTGTACACCTGGGCCAAACCGTCTATCAGAACGTAAAAACAGTTACCTGGCGAATCTTGAGCTATAAACTCTGTTCCTGCTTCAACAGTTACTTCTGAAACCCATTTGCGAATTTTCATCAACTCATCAAGGCTCAATCAGGAAAAGATGTCACTCTGCTGCAACCTGTCGAGGCGTTGCTGTAAAACAGCTTCC
>JAFDJC010000358.1 GCA_019307665.1 Deltaproteobacteria bacterium
GTTAAGTTACCACATGATTAATCTGCAGTTCAACAGGATATGGAGTTTTTTATATGAAACTTACGGACATTCTGCCTTCTGATAAATGGGTTGAATTTGAAAAAAAAATTCATGAAAAATCAGGGCTTGACACTAATGTATTTAATACGGACGGATACCGAATAACAGAATTTAAACAATGGGTTAACCGTTTGTGCCCGGTTATAAAGGACAACGATAAAGGCCAAAGCTTTATTTGCGCAGTGGCCCATATGAATATCGCGGCCATGGCAAAGAACAATGGCAATTATATTATAGAAGAATGCGATGCAGGGCTTGTAAAGCTTGTTGTGCCGATTTTTTATAACGATGAGTTTGTGGGCGCTGTCGGAGCCTGCGGTTTTTTACTTGATGACGGTGAGGTCGATTTATTTATGGTCAACAAAACTATCGGGCTTGATGAGTCCGAAATCGAAACCCTGTCAAACGATATAAAGAATGTAACAACAGAAAAACTCGAATCGATAGCTGATTATATAAAAAACGAAATAGATAAAATATTATCCGCTAAATAAAGAAGCCCGGTCTGAAAAAACTTAATTCAGACCGGGCTCCTCGCAAATGAGAGTGGTGCTACAAAGAAAATGGAGGTATTCTTTTGCCAAGTTAAAACCCTCGCTGAAATAATATGCAAGTTATATGCCATTTGAGGTATTAAGTTTCAGAAAGATCGATCTTAAACCGTTTTACCTGACTCCAGACGCTTGTCCTTGAAATGCCGAGTATCCGGGCAGCTTCGGATTTGTTGCCCTTGGATCGAGTGAGTGCATCCATCAGCCGTCTTTTCTTTATTTCGTTAAGATCCTGCGGATGATCATCAGGCTTAGATATATAGCCAGGCTTTGTGTATGTCCTTTCAGGTTTATCCTGTTTATCTTGGCCTGTAATGTTTGGGGGTAAATCTTCAGGGGAGATCATCATATTTTTACAGGAAACAAAGGCGTATTCAAAGGCGCTTTTAAGTTCCCTGACATTCCCCGGCCATAAATACTGCATGAGAAAATTAAGGGCCTGCTTTGAAATACCTTGAATATCTTTTCCGCTTTTAAGCTGAATTCTTCTAAAAAACGATTCTGCAAGCAAAGGTATGTCGCCCGTCCTTTCCCGAAGCGGCGGAATAAATATAGGAATTACGTTTATCCTGTAATAAAAATCTTCCCTCAAAGCGCCCTGCTCTACAAGACTGTTAAGATCTTTATTTGTCGCCGATATTATCCTTGTATTAATTTTTACAGGCCTGTTGTCGCCGACCCTTTCCACAACTTTTTCCTCGAGCACTCTCAAAAGTTTTACCTGTGTGGAAAGCGGCAGATCGCCTATCTCGTCAAGGAATATATCTCCGTCACCGGCTGCTTCGAATCTTCCCTGCCTATCCTTGTGTGCTCCTGTAAAGGATCCTTTTACATGCCCGAACAGTTCACTTTCCAGAAGTGATTCGTTCAAGGTCGCACAATTAACCTTGATATACGGTTTTGCCTTACGGGAACCTGTTTCATGGATGGCCTTTGCAACAAGTTCCTTTCCTGTGCCGCTTTCACCATAAATTATCACAGGGGCATCTGAATGAGCGGCATTTGATATCAGGTCAAATACTTTCTGCATGGTTGATGATGCGCCTATAATACCGTGGAACCTGTCTTCTGCTGCAAGTTCGCGGCGAAAAGTCTCGATCAATGTCTCTTTGTCTATAAGATCAGATATGTCTGTAATGGTTTCCACAGCTCCCGTAACTTTTCCTTTGTCGTTTTTCAGTACTGATGCGTTTTTTAAGATATGAAGATATGTGCCGTCTTTACGCATGAACACACATTCCTGTTTCTTGAGACTTCCTTTTTTGAAAAGCAGGCACCAGTGGCAGGTTTCGCAATCCCTTGCAACTTCACATGAATTGCAGTTCAATGTTGAGCAGGGTTTTCCGACGATTTCGTCCTTTTTGTATCCGGTTATCGACTCGAATCCTTTGTTAACCGAAATAATGGTGCCCCCGGTATCGACGATCATGACACCATCCTGGATTGTATCGACGACTGTTTTCCAGTATCTGTTCAGTTCTTTTTCAAACATCGTTCTTCCTGTTTATAAAGTTAACACATTTAGTGTTCACATATCTAACAGTTTAACATTGTCTCTGCAATAGAAAAATTGCAACAGTTCACATGGTGCGGTTGTCAGGATGGAATTCAAATGTCATTGGCGTGACTTTTCAAAATTTGCTACAATCTTCTCCACTTTTTCTTTCATAAAAGCCGTTACTTCTTCTATTTTATTATTAGAAATTGTTCCAATATCATTAGAAAGCTCGGCTATTTTGCTTTCTTCTATGTCGGTTGTTTTATTGATTAAAAAGGTATCAATTTCCGTCTCTTCGGGCAGAAGACCGCAGGCACTAAAAGATCCTATAAACTCGCCTTTTACAAATATAGGAATTACAATTTTTATAAGCCCTGCATCACACTCTTCGGCTACAGGTTTTTTGGTTTTTTGAGCGGCATTAGCCATATTCATATGACCAACGGCACATATAAAAGTTTGACCTTTATCAGTAGCTTTGATAGCAGGACAAATCCTGTTAGCCCAATTTTGTATTGCGCCGGCTACCCTGACGCCTTCAGTGTTATACGCACTTGCGTTGAGCCCTGACTTTTGATAAGTTTCATTTTCCAGTTCCAGCCATTTTTCTTTTTTTAGAATATCTGTTAATTTCAT
>JAFDJC010000145.1 GCA_019307665.1 Deltaproteobacteria bacterium
TTTTTTCTTCCAAATGCAATTTCTTCCAGCAATTCAGCCTTAACAGCTGCTGTCGGATCCACTCCCGGAGGGACCCTGTCGGCTAAAAGGGATTGCAGGAAGTGTTTTTCGCCGGTCGGAGGATTAATAATCAATTCGGCCAGGGAAAGCATCTGCTTTTCATTAAGGGGTTTTGGAACGAGTCCTTCGGCCTTACGTTCTAAAACCTGTTTCCGATATTGTTCAAGCATTAAAGATTTCTCCGAAAATTTTTTCGGGGACAACTTGTGCAGGGTACTTTAACGGATCTGTGGATAATATTTTGCATAATTTCGGATACTGGTTAATAAAAAAAACACCCAAATGCAACATTTTTATCTTGGTACTGAACAGGATTTTTCACTGCACTATTAAGTCAAAACATACCAAAAACACAATATTTGTATATTAGACAAAATATTCTACAACATGTTGAAATATCTTTTTATGAAACGATTTTGCCTTTCAAAATAAGATTTTTTATCATCGTTATTAGAACCAGGTTGGTTATCGATTAGTCTTGACAAATTTTTAATTCCCTATTATTTTTCATCTTTTTTGACGAGACTATAATTGAAAGGCCAGATAAAAGGCAAACCAACTGAATTAAAAGGAGATATTGTATTATGGCGAAATTAGTTGAACCGCATGGCGGAAAAGGCTTAACATGCTGCCTTCTTGAAGGCGCAGAGCTTGAAGCTGAAAAGAAAAAAGCAGGGGGTCTTAAAAAATTGTCTATTTCCCCACGTGCAAAAGGCGACCTGATCATGATGGGTATTGGTGGATTTAGCCCTCTAACAGGTTTTATGACAAAAGCGGACTGGAAGAGTGTTTGTGACAACTACCTTCTCGCAGACGGAACTTTTTGGCCCATCCCGGTAACCCTTGACGCTTCAAAGGAAGATGCAGACAGCATCAATGACGGCGACGAGGTAGCGCTTTATGACCCGGAAGGTGATGAAATCATTGCAACAATGAAAGTCACCGAAAAGTATGAAATGACGGAAGACGACAAAAAATATGAGTGTGAAAAGGTTTTCATGGGTGAAGGCACACCGACTGCTGAAGAATTCTGGAAAATAGCAAAAGATGACCATCCCGGCGTTCAGATGGTGATGGACCAGAATGAATTCAATCTTGCAGGTACGGTTAAAGTACTGACCGAAGCTGAGTATCCGACAAAATATGCAGGCATTTATCAGCGTCCTGCAGAATCGAGGAAGACTTTTGAGGATAAAGGCTGGAGTGAAGTTGCAGCTCTGCAACTCAGAAACCCGATGCACAGGTCTCATGAATACCTGGCAAAAATTGCTATTGAAGTCTGTGATGGTATTTTTATCCATTCTCTAGTTGGTAATCTTAAACCAGGCGATATTCCTGCAGAAGTCCGTGTAAAATGTATCAGCGTGCTTGTTGATAAATACTTTATTGCAGATAACGTTGTACAGGGCGGATATCCTCTTGATATGCGTTATGCAGGACCGAGAGAAGGCCTCCTGCATGCAACCTTCCGTCAGAACTACGGCTGCTCACGCATGATCATCGGTCGTGACCACGCAGGCGTCGGAGACTTCTACGGCATGTTTGAAGCACAGACAATTTTTGACAAAATCCCGACACCTTCGGAAGCAGGTAAAGCTCTGCTTTGCACACCCCTGAAAATTGACTGGACTTTCTATTGCCACAAATGCGATGGTATGGCGTCTCTCCGTACCTGTCCGCACGGCAAGGAAGACAGGGTTCTCCTTTCGGGAACCATGTTGCGTAAAGGCCTTTCCGAAGGCGTAGAACTTCCCGACCATTTTGGACGTGAAGAAGTACTTGATATTCTTAGAGAGTACTATGCCAGCCTTACTGAAAAGGTTGAAATTAAGACCCACGGAGCTGCAACAGGGAATTAGTTTAGGATATTATTCAGATTTTTAGAAAAAGATAAAAAGGGGAGGTGTAGCGCCTCCTCTTTTTTTATTTAAGCAATAAAAACCATGCCCTCTGGGTCAGATTTTTACTTTTTGAGTATTATTCTGGCATCGACTACATCAAGGCCTTCCTGGTACAGAATAACCGGATTCAAGTCCATTTCTTCGATTTCAGGATAAGACTCGATCAAATCTGAACACATGAGAAGCAGTTTTTTCATGGATTTTTTATCATAGCCTGCCTGCCCTCTTATACCGTCCAGGATAATAGATGACCTTGTATCATCTAGCATCCTCCTTGCTGATCTCGGAGATATGGGGAGAACCCAGAAGGTAACGTCCTTCATAACTTCCACCATTATCCCTCCCAGACCATACATAATAACAGGTCCGAACTGATCATCGATTTTTGTTCCGACGATCACCTCAAGCCCTGATGCTGACATGGGAGAAACCAGAACGCCATGAATATCAGCATCATGTTTGTATATTTTGGCATTTTTAATTATCTCCCGATATGCAGCTTTAATCTCGTCCTCGCTTTCCAGGTTCAATTTGACACCATTGGCATCGCTTTTATGAAGAATGTCAGGTGATACAATTTTCATCACAACCTTTTCTTCAATACCGCGGGCGAGATTTACCGCCTCAGTTTCTGATGTGGCGATCCTGTTCAGTGAAACGGGCGCACCGTGGAGTTTAATCAGTTCTTTTGCTTCGTGTTCCAAAAGCACATAACGATTATCTTGTAACGCGTTTGCGATTATCTTTTTCCCGGCTCTTTTAGCTTTTGCCCGCCAACTGAACACAAAATTTGTTTTAGCATGGTATGAGTTAAGGTATTCTCCGTAATTGGACAGGGCCTCTGCACATTTACATGTGATATCAAGAGAATCATGCACAGTGATATCATAATATCGTAGTAATTCAAGGGGATGAGAGTTATAGGAACTGTACAGACTGTGGACAATAATCGGCTTTTTCTTTTTTCTGACAAGCCTTCCAATCCTGTGGGCCGCTTCTTCCTCCTCTATGACAAGACTTTCGGAAAACCGGATTCCATAACCTCCGAAGAGGCCGACAATCAATAGTCCACCCACGTTCTGGTCTTTCAGGATAATATTTGCGCAATCAGCAAACAAAGAAGGATTCTGGTCGGTTCCTCCTGCAACATCCACCGGATTAATTACTGATGCGGCCTCAGGCAGTATTTGCTTCAGTGCTTTCTTTGTTTTTTCACTTAATTCCGGAAGCTTAATACCATAATCAGAAAGAAGGTCAGCGGTAATTGTGGCGTGGCCCCCGCCATCCGCGAGGATTGCAACACTATTGTTTTTTATGGGCGGCAGACTTGAAAGCGTTTCCGCTACAGGAAAAAGTTCGTCAGAGTTTTCGATTACAGTGATTCCCGCCCTCACATATGCGGCTTTCGCAACCTCGGACATGCCGGCCATGGAGCCGGTATGGGAACCTGCTGATTTTTTACCTGTAATAGACCGTCCGCTTTTTAGAAGGATAATTGGTTTATGAATTGTTGTTTTATAAGCCTCCTGAAGAAATTTCCTTCCTTCGCTCATACCCTCGACATAAATCAGAATCGATTTTGTATCAGGGTCATCTCTGAAAAATTCCAGATATTCATGGAATTTAATATCCGATTCATTTCCAATGCCGGCATAATATGTAAACCCTGCATGCTTTCTGATGATTGCTTCCGTTATCAGCGTAAGTGCCATATTTCCACTCTGGCAGAGGAGGGCAATGACGCCTTTGGGAGCATTTCTAATCCCCACAAGGTTCATATTGCTTTTAAAATTCATAATACCGGAAGTGTTCGGACCGATAAGTCTCACTCCTGCAGATTTTGCAGTATCAATAACTTGTGTTTCCAGTTTCCGGCCTTTTTCTCCCAACTCTCTGAAGCCGCCTGCGATCACAACAGCTCCAGCAACGCCTTTTTCTCCGCAGTCTTTCAAGATACCTGGAATTGTTTTTGCGGGGGTCGTTATAAGAACCACATCAATATTATCATCAATATCTCGTATGGTTTTATAGCAATGCAGGCCTAATATTGAATCCTCCTTGGGGTTTACCGGGAATATTTTACCTTCAAATCCATCTTCCTGGAGCGTTTTGATGGCCCGGAATCCTCGTTTTGTCTCGTTTTTTGATGCCCCGATAATAGCAACCGACTTTGCATTAAAAATTCTGTCAAGCATTGATCAAACCTCCTGTTTGTCGATTATCCGTATCAAACGCTGTTATTTTTTTCGGTCTTCAAAATTCTTTAAGGATTTTTCTCTATCACTTGTTGAAACGCAGGCAAGGCAGGCTTCCACTTCATAATCCATAAGCGCCTCCATACTCACCTCTCCTTGTGCCATCAACAGACCTTTTTTGATCATGCTGATTGAAAAACAAGAGTTTTGTGCTATCTTTTCCGCCATCTGATATGTTTCATTCATGAGTTCATCAAGGGGGACAGACTTGTTTACGAGGCCGATTCTTTCAGCCTCCTCGCCATTGATATTTTCAGCTGTAAAAAGCAACTCTCTTGCTTTCCCCGGACCAACGAGATCCTGCACCAGGCGAAATGCGCCCCCGGTGACTGAAGAAGAGACTTTTGCTTCAGGGGAACCGATCAGAGCCTCTTTTGCAGCAATACGGATGTCGCACGCAAGCGCCAGTTCATATCCTGAACCCAGAGCATATCCGTTAATGGCCGCAATGGTCGGTTTTTTGAACCGGATGATTTTTCTTGATACTTCCTGAAGACTTACCAGATATTCCCGGTAATCTTCGAGTCTCCTGTCCTTTGAATCTTTAAGGTCCGCCCCTGAAGAGAAAGCTCTGCCCTCACCTGTAAAAATCAGGACTTTTATTTCAGGATCGTTATCGACCATCTCCAGAGCATCAAGGATTTCAAGCCAAAGCTGCCTGTTCATGGCATTCAGCACTTTGGGTCGGTTAAGTTTTATTACACCAATGCTTCCTGTTTTTTGAAAAATGATACATTCATAATCCATGGCCAACCTTTATATTATAATTACAGAAAATAAATCTTTAATTTTTCAGATGTGGGCGGACAACCTGGAATGAGAATTCTGGCCCTTCGATTACTTCCCCGCTGTTTACGAGGATTTCATAATTTTGGTTCCGCTCTTTCATTGTCCCTGCACAGACAAAAAGACAGTTGCCGCATGTCACCTTGAAACGCTCTTCTTTTTTACGAACCGGCCCGTGCTCAGTATGATATGTCAGGCCCGCGCAGACGAATGTGCAGCGCAGGTTATGACCTTTTTCGTTATGTTCAAAGGCTTTACCACCAATGATGATCCGGTCTGTTTCTTTGGAGTGAATCATGTCTCCCCGGTTTCTGCCTGACAGACGATGAATTTTATATTAAATTGGATGATACCACAGGACAGGGTATAAAACCAATCCCTATGTTTATTGATAAAGATTTTCATTTGTGACAATACTCAGCTGATGAGTGCACCTTACAACATATACTTGGTGATGGCAGATGTGATTCTTTTCATCCACTTTGTATTTATAGTATTTGTTGTACTCGGGTTTGTCGTCATATGGATCGGCTACCTTGCCAAATGGGAATTCATACGCCATGCACCGTTCCGCATCAACCATATGCTTGCCATGGGTTTTGTTTTCTGTGAAAGCGCGCTGGGCAAGTTCTGTCCGTTAACCGAATGGGAAAATGAGCTGAGGATGACAGGAGGCCAGGGTTTGGTGTATGAAACAAGTTTTGTTCAGGAATGGATCTATAAAATCATGTTTTTTGATATTAGTATCCGAGCATTCTCAATTGTTTACGGGTTTTTTTTAATATTTATTCTCTTAACCTTCTGGTGGATTCCGCCGACATGGAAACGTAAAACAGATGGATAAAATCTAGAATCGCTTTTTAGCTACGACATTATATTTAATAAAATTCAATTACTTAAAATTAAAATGCTTCTTAACTGGTTCCTTTATATCCCAAACGCAGGATAATCCCTTTTGGAAAGTAACAAAATCTCCTTTTCCGAATTCAACTTTTCCATTTTCTGTCTCAACAACAACCTTTCCTTCCAGTAAATAACATTCTTCAGTGCTTTCATACTGCCAGTCGAATCGAGATACCTCTTTCTCCCAGATTGGCCATGAGGTAACGTTTCTTTGGGCTAGTTCCGATTTTTCGGGTTTTTTTATTTCTATATCCATTACTCTCTCCTTTTAATTTTAAACCTGACTCCATTACACATAAGGAAGGTTTTATTTTTTACTCGATTGCTTCAGTATATCTGATTTCATGTATTTCCTCGCGGTCTTCTCCGACGTAGCCGTCCAGGGGCCGCACATCTGTTTCGATGATTTCGCCGGCAGGTAAAATCGCATTACGTTCCAGGTAACAACGGGACAGGAGTGGGCTGCGGCCGAGTCCCAGATTACCAAAAGATTCGGCTACAGGATGATTGCCGAGTTTTAAAAAAGAGTCTTGCGGGCTGACGGATAGTCTAAAAGATCCGGTTTGGGGAATAATGGTTTTGATCAGATTGCCATTCAGAACCGAATAGGTAATCAACGGTTTCTTATCCCGGACCGGAATCCCTTTTCTTGCCACTCGCATGGTCAGGATTTCCCGTTCTGCTTCTTTCATGCGACATTCCATGAATTCGGGTGTAATCATAAAGGTCATGTCGGCGACGAACTTGGTGTATCCCCATTGGCCACGTCCTGCATCCCGGGCAATGCTCTTGGTGACCGGCAGGTGCATGACAAGAACGCCAAAACCAGGGTAACGGCTTTCCAGAAGTAACGGCAACAGGATACGTGGTACCTTGTTTGAATGGACAACCGGAATGACCAGTCCTATTTCACCATATGATCCGATCGTGGTATCGATATAGTTGAAGGCCGCTACACCAACTATTGTTCGATTTCCGGGTAGAAGGATTGGATGAAGTTTGTCCGACGGCAACAGGTTTTTCACTTTTTGCGGGTCTGCGGTATAAAAAAGGCCAAAGGCATCATCTCTAAAGTAAAGTATCGGCAGTTCAAAAGTGGCTGAACCATGAGTAACTTCTTTAGCTGGGCCTGCGGTTGAGAAAAATGTGCTCATATCCGACTCCTTTCATTAGGGTAGGTATCACCCGATATATTCAGATATGCGCATTTGTTTTAAAAAGTCAAGCAATGGAAATGGGCAATGGAGCCTGATACAATCCATTGATTTCCCAATTTAATATAATAAAAAGGGAATCTTGTGATCATTCCATCCTGACATTTTTTTCGATAATTTCAACGCCGACGCCATAGCATGGATTTCCTGCTCTTTTCATCTGCCGACACCATTTAACTTTTCCGTTGTGGAGCTGGTATTCGGTCTCGAAACCTTTGCTGCCGGAGTGCAATTTATCCGTCATTTTAATGCAGATGTCGGATCCCGGCTGAATCGCATAATCAGATTCAAAGCACAATCCACCGCCGCCGCTATTAATCATTTTTCCGCACGTGTAATAGTGTGAATTCTTATGGTATCTTGCATAGTCCCTGAACGTTAAAATAAAGACCGAGGCTTCATTGTCCTTGCGGGCGCCCCTTTTGAAAACTTTGGACATATTGCACCTCCTTTAGCATAAAAGCGTTGATAAGTGTTTCATACTTTCCCTGCCTGTTATCGAAGAGGCACCTGGTGTATTGCATTCCGCTTTTGAGCAACCGAGTTTTCACATAAAGCAATTTCAGAGTTTTCAAGTGAACTGAAGATGAGAAGAATTGAGTCGAAAGTAAGCTATCGAAAGTAAGTCATCTGTCGCAACAAACGTTTCTTTTATATTACCGCCTGAAAAGCCTTGTGTCAAGGTAAAAGCATGGCAATCGCATCTTTCAAGGTTGACACGTACCCCCTTTTTGGATATAAATTTAGAAAAAATAATAAATTTCTAATCTTTCTTTATAGATGGCTGATAATTTAGGCGCACTGGATTTGTACCAAATGCGGCACCTCTTTCTGCCCAACCTGCATTTTAAAGCGTGATAAGGGGGGGTGTCTGGAAGGTGAAATTATTCATCTTTGTCCCAAATGTATCTTTCCTGCCCAATGGGTGGGAGCTTCAAATGCCATAGAACCGTTTTGGGATAGGCTCCCTAAATTTTTTACCTATCCGTTTTCCTCTCCCCAATCACTGGCACTCATTTTCGTGTTATCAGTTCTCAGCACCATATTTTCCAGCCAGGGTTTGATAGCCGGCCTCATTCGGCTTGCCATAGGTTTGGTATTAATAAAATACTCCTTTGCAGCGCTCAAAGCAACTGCCCGGGGCAACCTGACACCGCCGAAAGTGGATTCAGAGACCATTTATAACGATATTTCTCAAGCTTTTATTCAGACCATATTTGTTATCATAATAGTGGCTGTTTCCGGTGTCATCATGGCCACTGCAGGTGTCGCATTAGGGATTGTTTTCCTGATATTTGGAATCATCTCATTTCCCGCCATAATTATGTCCTATCTTGCCACAGGCAGCTTTTTCAGCGCCATCAACCCGGTTTTTTTTGTCAAGCTCATGTTTAGGATCGGCTGGAGCTATCTGCTGATGTATTTTTTTCTGATATTGCTTTACTCTGCCCCGGCAGCTCTGCTGCACTATATACACACATTTCTACCCCGGGGAGTTACTGTATTTCTATTCGCATTTGCCAATTCTTTTTATACGATCATATTTTATCATCTTATGGGATATGTGCTTTTGCAGTTTCACCAGGAGATAGGATACCGTATTGATCCGGAAGACTTTATGGATTCATCCACCCAATCAGCAAAAAAAACAGAACAGGCAGAAGAGAATGATGAGAATATCCAAATACTCAATAAAGTGGACTTTTTCATCAAAGAAGGAAAATATGATGAAGCACTGACCTTTATCAAAAGAGAAACACAGGAAGAGGGCATCACAGATCTCGCACTTTCCGAACAGTACTACAAACTGCTAAAAATAAAAAAACAGACCCCTGCTTTACTGGCGCATGCATCACCTCATCTAAAAATGCTGATCCAGGCCAACCGGAAAGAAAATGCATGTGAAGTATTTATAGACTGCCTTAACAGTGACAACAACCTGCTAATAGACCCCCCCATACTTTTAAAACTGGGAAGTTGGTTAAATGAAACCGAAAAGCCAAAAGAAGCAATTAAAGCATATAATAAGATCATCAAAGAAAAACCTAAAGATCAACTTGTGCCGATCGCCTATTTTCGTGCGGCAAGCATTATTAATGAAAAACTGAACAACCCGGCCCGGGCCAAAAAAATTTTCAACTTGCTCGTAAAGAAATTTCCGAACCACGACATTCTTCCACAGGTGGAAAATTCCTTAAGACAATTAAGCCGTACATGATACCTTCAATCAAAGCGCTTTGCGGCAACCCGGCCTTCCAAAGAGTCAGGATATTTTGAAACGAGTAATTTGCGGTACTTTATCAGCTTTTCCTCTGCCGATATTTTTTTACACGCATCTATAAGTCTTAGTAATGCTGTGGGAAGTCCCGGCAAATCCGGTTTTTTCTTTACCAGCATCGTGATAATTTTTTCTGCTGTTTCAATATGCCCTTGTACAGCAAAAATTGAACTCAAGCGGACATATTGGACTGGTGTAAATTTTGGCTTTAGCAGGGTCGTATACTCCTGATAAACCCCAAATACCTTATCATGCATATTGGTGTCCATACTCAAGCTATTAAGCAACCTTTTAGCTGAATCATGAAGTCCGGGGCTTTCAGGATCCTGTTTTTCAATATTGAAAATGTGCATCAGCGCCTCACAATTTTCAGGATCCTTATCAAGGGCCTGCTCCAGTAGCGCCCTCCCTTTATCCAGTTCCAGTTTACCGATATGGTGTAAAGCGGCTTCGATCAAAGGTGAAACCTCATCCTCCGGTTCCTCCCTGAAAACCTCATCATCCTGAAAGCCAAAATATCTTTTGATAATAAAGCCGGCAGTAGCACCGCTTACTAAGCCTCCGATATGGGCCACGTATGCCACTTGTCTGACGCCGCCAAAAAGCAGTTGAAAAAATTCATTGCCGATCCATATGGGAAGAATGACAATGGCAGGAATCTTTAAGTAATTAAAATAAAAACCCAAATATAGAAAAAACTTCACTCTGCTTTTTCCAAACAATACGGTAAACGCCCCCATAAGGCCTGCAATTGCACCGGAAGCGCCAATCAGCGGGATATTACTTGTGGGATAGACTACCCAAAACAACGTCACTGCCCCAAGGCCTGTAGCAAGATAGATTATGGCGTATACAATTCTGCCACACCCCATCTCCAAAATACATCCTACAAGCCACAGGAATATCATATTACCAAAAATATGGCCAAAGCCGCCATGGAGAAACATGTAAGTAAAAAAGGTGACCGGCCGGTGGTATGTGGGGCGGAATCCATATTTTAAGGATATTATTTGTGAACGCATCCTTTCATATTCTGCCCTTAACCCTTTCCAAGTTTCATATTCCGGGTCATCTTTGGAAACAACGATACCTTTATAAAGCATTTCCAGAAATGCTTGGTCTGCTTCCATTTCTCTATAAAAATACACCAGACGCTCTTCATCTTCGTCCCCTTTAAATTTAGCGAGGGCCTTTTTCTCCGCATCAGGCCCTATATGGCTGATGTATTTTGGCACTTCTATATCTGCCAGACCGGAATCAAAATAGTATTTTCCGGACTCATAATATTTTCTGGTATCACCTGCCTGAAATCCGAATAAGACGATACAGTTTATCAGGATCATGCATATGGTGATAACAGGAGGGTTCTTCAGGCTTATTTTCCCCGTAATAGGAACAACTATCATTGGTAGTCTACCAGAATTAAGTTTAGGTTATAACAGGTTAATATGTCGGGAACATTATCAATCCATGCGATGTTTGTCAAGTTTGCCGGATTAATATGCCGAATTAATACCGGATAAATAACAGGAAAACGTTAAAGTCAAAAGTGACAGTTTTCTTTTAATTATAGTGGAGATTTAGTAACAGATAAATAATAAAAAAATGCAGATGATTTTCAAGATGGTTTTGACGTGCGGCAACATTTATTCGCCTTGCTTTTTGATTAATATATGCTAAATAAAAAATAAATCATTGGCTTAATAAACAATTTCATATAAAGTGATACAATAGATTCTTAAATTGACCCGATAACATAATAAATCCATTTCTTGACGATATAATGGCCACTGAAAAAACCAAAATCGAAACATATCAAGGCTTTGAGCAAGGGCCGATCCGGCCGCCCAGTGAAGCGCAAAGCCTGCTCATAATGGTTTCAAGAAACTGCCCATGGAACCGCTGCACTTTCTGCCCGGTTTATAAAGGTTCACGTTTTTCCCTGCGTCCTGCCGAACATGTAAAGATGGACATCGATGCTGTTCACAGAAGCATAGAAATGCTGCGCGGAATGGCAGATAAAGACGGCAGCGTCGATCAATCCGGAATCCATACTGCTGCGGGTAAAATGGCACCTGACGAATTGCAGGCCTTTAATGCCGCCGTTCACTGGATGAACAACGGCATGCAATCGGTCTTTATCCAGGACGCAAATAGTCTTATCATAAAACCCCATGACCTGATTGACATCCTGCGGCACCTGAAAAAACGTTTCCCATGGGTTGAGCGGATTACTTCTTATGCCAGGTCCCATACTATTGTCAGGATTAAGGAAAATGACCTTACCACCATCGGCCAGGCAGGCCTTAACAGAATCCACATCGGCCTTGAGTCAGGATCGGATGATGTCCTTAAAATGGTAAAAAAAGGGGCCACAAAGGATGTGCACATCAAAGCCGGTCAAAAAGTCAAAAAAAGCGGCATAGAGCTTTCAGAATATGTCATGCCGGGTCTTGGCGGCAAAGCACTTTCACGCGTGCATGCACTTGAAACCGCGGATGCCCTGAACCGGATCAATCCGGACTTTATCAGGCTTCGTTCCCTTGCTATTCCAAACAGTGTGGAACTTTTTCAAGACTGGACTTCAGGAAAATTTGAAAAATGCACTGACCTGATAATGGCTGAAGAGATTCTACTGTTCCTTGAATCGCTTGACGGGATTACAAGCTTTGTCAAGAGTGATCATATTTTAAACCTTTTCGAGGAAGTTGAAGGACAGCTGCCTGACGCTAAACAACATATGATGGATACGGTCAAATCATTTCTTGCCCTTTCTCCGAAAAAAAGGACGATCTACCAGGTTGGAAGGCGGCTTGGACTTTTTTCCCGTCTCGATGATCTGGAAAATCGGCATTTAACCTCGCAGGCTGAACAGGCCTGCGATCGTTTTGGAATCACTCCGGATAATGTGGATACAACCATAGATGAGCTGATGAAACGTTTTATTTAGCT
>JAFDJC010000146.1 GCA_019307665.1 Deltaproteobacteria bacterium
CGAGCAGTCTCTATTCTGCATCAAAACCGTATCGATTGCAGCAAGGCTGTCTGCCGTATCCGCAACACCTACTCCTTGAATTCCGCTTCCGTTAAACTGGGCGCCTCCGGCTGTAACATCTATTCCTGATTCAAGACATCCGTCAACCAGCATTGAAGAAAAAGGTGTTGGATGAAAATCCCTGTTCCCTTTTTCTATTATTTGAATATCTTTGATCAACCGATCTACCATGTATACAACCTGCTCTTTGAAAACGGTCATAACATGATCCATGTCTGTAATCGACTCAGCATCAATGGTTGCAGCACCGATCCTTTTCCGATCGTTCAAACGCTTCCCTTTGTTTAAGGCCAATTCAAGACATATGGGCAAATTAAAAAGGGATGCATCAGTAGACAGAAAACTTTTCCCTTGTATCGATGGTTCCACACAACCTACAATGCCGTAATCCCTTGCATCTTCAAGCGGATAACCATGGCGCTCCAAGGCGGATATGGTAACCTCATCATTAAAAAATGCAGGTACGCCCAAACCTTTTAGTGCAACTTCAACAGCACGATCAATAAAGGCATCAGAAGTTTTTTTGCTGATTCGAACCTGATAGTTCGGTTCTCTCAAACCGGATTCTTCCATTACATCAAGGAAAAGGTAAGACAAGTCATTAACTGAATCGTTACCCTGTCTGTCTATTCCGCCGACAATGGCAGCCTGGGCCACAAGAAAACCTCCATGGTACTTGCTGGATCTTTCCGAAAGGAGAAATACGTGCTCAGTTGTCTTGGCCGAAAAACATAGCAACAGTTCCTTTGCCTTTTCAGGCGTAGTCCTTCCATTTTTTATGTCTTTTTCATAAAACGGATAAAGATACTGGTCAATCCTGCCAAAAGAAACAGCAGAATTTAACCCTTCCAGACAAACCCCCATATGCGAAAGCCAGAGAGATTGAATCGCTTCATGAAAAGTTTCTGCAGGCTCGTTGGGTACCTTTCTGCATATCCTGGCGATCTCACGAAGCTCATCGGCACGATATGAATCTTCAATTTTTGCCTGCTGTTCAGCCTCCAATGCCAGGCGGCTTGAAAAATCGATAATACCTTCACATGCAATTCGGGCTGCCTCATAAAAATCACCGTCTTTTCTTTCCGCGCCTTCAAGATACCCCTTGACGCCAAGATTGATGATCTTTTCATAGTTCGGAAGGAAGTGCCCTATCCCCCCAGCTTCGTTGATGAGATAGTAAGTTGCATTCAATTGTTCTATGAGATAGCGGAGCATGTTCTTTAATCCGGGCATCAACGCCCTTAGCGGCATATTTCTAAACATCCAGAATGGGATGACCTTGAAGATCACCTTGAAGCGATCCGCCCAGGACATCTTAAATGGTGTGGTTTTTCTTTTATTTATCCACAGTATGTCCTCACACATAAAAACACCGGCAAGCTCGGGCTGGATCAGCGCTGATTTCCTGTGCGCTCCAAAGTTACCGGCAATCAGTTCATCATCAAATATTTTGGCGGACTTGTTCTGCATCAAATATCGAAACGCCTTGGCCTTCCTTATCAGCATCGGTTCGTCAGCGTTATCAAATTTTTTAAAATGTTCTGTGACTAGCAGGGCTCTTTCAGGACAAAGGTAAATAGGTGTGGAAAAAAGTGTGTTTTTAATACGGCTAAAACGTTCCGATGTTTCTTTGTGCCTTGATGTAAATTCCTGTTTTTTTTTATGCTTCATGTCCGTTCCCCTTGAACTTTATCTTAACGCCTCAGATTTATTTAGAAACCTGTTGGATTTTAACATTAAATTCAAATAACGTCTATATTTTTTTTTAACGTATTTTTATCAACCGGCATCATTCTTAAGCAGATCCTCTATCCTCGAAATATCTTCGGGGAGATCCACCTCAGGCGAGTCGTATCTTGTAACCACTGCCCTTATTCTATGACCATGTTCAAGCGCCCTGAGTTGCTCAAGTTTCTCAATTGTTTCAAGCTTTCCTTCGGGAAGGCATCTGAATTTTTTAAGAAACCGGTATGTGTAAGCGTATACTCCCAAATGCTTATAGGTATCAAAAGAGATGTCTCCATCACGATCAAAAGGAATTGGCGATCTTGAAAAATATAGCGCAAATCCATTGTTATCAAAGGTTATTTTAACATCTTTCGGATTTTTTATCTCCTCCTCCCTTGTAATTGCATATGCGAGTGTTGACATTTCAACATCCAGCTCGGAAAAAAAGGGTCCTGCTACTTCATTTATACATTCAGGATTAATAAGCGGCTGATCTCCTTGTATATTGATAATAATATCATCATCAAGGCAAATCTTTTCAGCGGCTTCAGCTACACGGTCTGTACCTGATCGGTTGTCATTCGACGTCATGACGGCTTTACCGCCGAACCGTTCAACTGCATCAACAATTCGCATATCGTCTGTTGCCACGATAACATCGTCCACCTTCTCCGCCTTCATGCACCTTTCATATACATGCTGAATCATGATTTTTCCCGCTATTTTTGAAAGCGGTTTGCCGTCGAACCTTGTTGACCCGTATCGTGAAGGAATAATAACTGTTGTACTCATATGCTCCTATAAAATTAAATAAAGATAAACAGATTGACCATCAATCCTTTTTAATATAGTGAAAAAGTACAATGAACTCTGACGCCCTAAAAAAACTTCTGGAACAGGTCGCAGACGGCCACGCATCTGTCGATGATGCAGCTGCGACACTGAAGCATATAGCATTCCAAGACATTGATTATGCAACTATAGATCATCATAGGTCTCTTCGCAAGGGGTTTCCTGAAGTGATATTCGGAGAAGGTAAAACCGCTGACCAGATCACGGGCATTATGGACAAAATGCTTGAACAGGAAAACGTTGTGCTTGTCACCAGGGTTGATAAAGAGAAAGCGGACAAAATCATATACCGCTTTTCGAATGCTGTTTACCATGAAGATGCGGACATGATTGTCCATGTAAAAGAGGAAATACCGATTACCGGAAAAGGAACAATACTGGTATTGTCGGCAGGCACATCAGATATCAGGGTCGCAAAGGAAGCCTTTCTTACGGCAAAATACATGGGAAACACTGTTCAATCGATCTTTGATGTGGGCGTTGCCGGAATTCATCGGCTATTTTCCCACAAGGATCCCATAGAGAATGCATCGGTGATCATTGTTGCTGCCGGCATGGAAGGCGCCCTCCCCAGTGTTGTTGCAGGCATGGTTAGCCGGCCGGTTATCGCCGTTCCGACAAGCGTAGGCTACGGTGCCAGTTTTGGCGGCTTGACAGCCCTTTTTGCCATGCTGAACAGTTGCAGCTCCAATGTCGCAGTCGTAAACATCGACAATGGCTTTGGCGCAGGATACGTTGCATCGGCCATCAACAGGAAATAATTTACCGGGATTCGTCTAAAACTTATATTCGGCAAGCATCTTTTTCAATTTTTGGTTCAGCTTGATTGCCTGCTCAAGTGTTTCATTGACGTCATCTTCTTCCTTAAGTTTGATATGATGCTTGTCAACTTCGGTGACCAGGGCGGTCATGCTGCTTAATTTTGAGGATAATCCGGAGTTGAACAAGTTAATTTTATCTGCAAGAGATTTGCACTCATCTTTTTTTCTTAAAACTATTTTAAAACGGAGATCACTACTTATCATCCTGTCAAGAGACACTTCAAACCGGTAAAGTGGCCCGGCAAATCTGTGGGTAAATATTGTCGCAATACAAATAAGCAGAATGCACCCAATTATAACGTAAGGCCAAACGCTTGTGAGGATGTCGCCCAAAAGGGCTGCAATACCTGAAGCAGGCAAGACACTGCCTTCATTTACGATAAGAGATGCAAATGTTGTAGAAATAAAGATATAAAAACCTGCTAAAATTGCAGCGCCGGCTCCTGCAATAATAAAAAAACTGAAAATGGACTTATAAAGTTCAATTTCTTTTTGATAAAACTTCCTCCGCTTTTCTCTTCCCATAATTCCCTGTCCCCCTTAATTCCGGTAAAGCAACCGTCCGTCTTCAAGGCTGCCCTTAATTTCATCCATACTTTTGATAAAGGTGTATGGTTCCCGGTTTTCCCAGTTCCAGGTTTTACCGAGAATAAAGTGCTTTATAGGAATATCCGGCAGGTCCATGTGGATTTTGTCGGATACGGTTGAAATCGCCTGTCCTGCCATGCCCGCATGCCGCCGAAGGGATGAAATCACCCAGAGCTCTCCACCCTTTTGATGGATTTCATTGATCCGTATCTTCCATCCCATGTCCGGAACCTGCATTTTGACTTCTATATTACGGGCAGATACTGTATCCGAAGAATTTACTGGCGTGCTGATACATGCAGCACATAGTATCATGGCGATTATACACAGCTTGTCTACAGAGTGTCTCATCACAAAATATTTTTTCAACCTCAATTTCTCGAGAACATCAGGTCTGCTCTGTTACAGCGCCTTCAACCGCTTCCTTGTCTTTATCATCAAGGGGTAAAATCGTTTTAAAAAGAGCGATTGAAATGCCGCCCGCGAAAAACATCCCCAATCCGAAAATTGCTGAAGTAAAAAACATGGCGCTATAAAAATCGCCCATTAAATCCTGAATAAGAATTGCAATCGCCATTGAGAGAGATGTATTCCTCAGTCCTGTTTCCAGTGAAAGTGCCCGCGATTGATAGTTGCTTATACCGAACAGTTTTGGAATAAAAATGCCTGCCAGCATTCCGACAGAAGTCATAACAAAAAGCATTCCGTAAAACAGCAGACCATAACGATCGGTATCGGCAAAATAATCTCCCCCCATGAGAAGCCCTGCGACAATGATAAAGACTAGGGATATCACCCCTAAAATAGAAAAAAACTTTACTGATCTTTCGGCAAAATTTTTCCATTTACTCCTTATGGCCATGCCTGATGATAACGGAATGATAACAAGAACGACTATGGTCACAGTAATCAGTTTTGCGGGTATTGTCACTTCCGGCACGTTTGAGCAATAAAATGCAAGCAACAGAGGTGTTAGAACAAGAGAAAGAACCGTTGAAAAAGATGTGAGCGATATCGAAAGAGCCAGGTCACCTTTTCCAAGGTGCGTCATCAAGTTCGACGTCACACCACCCGGACTGACGGCAACCAGAATCATTCCAACATAAATGAAAGGGAAATACTCATAAAAACCGAGCAGTTTGCCCAGTAACATGGCAAACAGGGGCATGAAACCCCACTGCAGGGCAGCGCCGATCAGCATTCCTCCTGGTTTTTTAAATACAAGGGCAAAATCTTTCAGGGTCAGCGTAAGCCCCATGCCGAGCATAATAAAAAAGAGCATCAGTACGATGGCAATTTTAAATATCGTAAACAAAACAATGGTTTTGGGTTTTTCCGTAAACCGTGTAAAAAGGCATTCTTCGCCGTTTACTACTGCTGAAATCACACCCGCCTTAAAGCTCATTTTATTTTTCACCATACCGGCAAGTCCGGCATAGACGGAATCTGCGTCATCGGCTATCATTTTAATGTCTTTGGGCAACATAATCACCAGAAGCTCGCTATCGACGTTCCTTAAAAGATAAATATTGTCTTTTTCAAATTGGCCCTTAGGTTTCGCAATGGATAGATGTCGTACATATCCTTCGAATTCCTTCTCCTCTGCTTTATCCCAATCGAGCAACCGTCCAAAAGTATTCAGCGTATAGAAGGTTTCACTACCTTCAGCACTTTTCGAAACTTTGGAAAGGCGACTGTATTGTTTTTCTCCCTTTCCTGTTTCTGCAAACGAAGCACAAGCAAAAAACAGAGTTAAAAGTAAACTCACAAATAAAACAAAAACAGATCTTGCCGATTTGCTTCCTTTTTCAGTCATGGGGTAATTCCTTTTTTAATATGTCAATGTCAGCCCTGCTATCTCAATAAAAAGCAAAGTGTAATTCCATCAAGTCACTGCTTAGTAAATATACTCGATATTTGTCAACAATGTTTTTTATGTCAACAATGTTTCCGCCACAAGAACGGTATTTGAAAAACATGTATCCTGTGATATGAAGATAGTCTGAAAAGTTAAAAGATTTTTATGGGCAGGACAAGTTTATGACATCTGTTAAAACCGGATTGGAAAATTTTTTGTCAAACCCTCCCGAGTGGGTGAAGCATAAAAGACTTGGACTTTTATGCAATCCTGCCTCTGTAGACAGGCAATTCCGTCACGCCGGCAAACTTATTGACGAGAAATTCCCTGGACAGTTGGCGGCACTATTTTCCCCACAGCACGGTTTTTTTGCGGAAAAACAGGACAATATGATTGAATCGGACAACATCAGGGATCCTGCTCTTAACATTCCGATTTTCAGTCTTTACGGTAAAACACGCATCCCTACTGCTGAGATGCTTGACCATACAGACATTGTCATAATTGATCTCCAGGACATTGGCACAAGGGTCTACACCTTTATCTATACCGTCTCCTATTGCCTGGAAGCGGCAAAACAAACCGGAACTAAAATCATTGTGCTCGACAGGCCCAATCCACTAAACGGCGTTGCCCTGGAAGGCAACATTCTCTCATCGGACTGCACTTCTTTTGTGGGCCGGTATCCTATACCCATGCGACACGGTCTTACCGTTGGTGAACTTGCGCTGATGTTTAACGAATATTTCGACATTGGATGCGATCTTTCAGTCGTTCCCATGAAAAACTGGAAACGATCAATGTATTTCGATGATACAGGTTTGCCATGGATTCCCCCTTCGCCCAACCTTCCAACCCCAGCTTCGGCCTTAGTATATCCTGGACAGGTCATCTGGGAAGGAACAAATATTTCAGAAGGCAGGGGAACAACCCAGCCATTTGAAGTGTTTGGCGCCCCTTTTCTGGATATTGAAAAGATACTTTCGTTTATGGGCGGCCATATATTGCCCGGCACTATCCTTCGCCCCCTTGCATTTGAACCAACATCAAATAAATGGCAAAAAGAATTCTGCAAAGGCTTCCAGATCCACATAACGGATCGTGACCAATATAAACCCTATATCACATCCCTGAAACTGCTGCAGGGAATCCTGACACACTTCCCTGAACTTTTTAAATATAAAAACCCTCCCTATGAGTATGAATTTAAAAGGCTGCCTATCGACCTGATCATAGGAGATAAAGAGATCCGAAAGCGCCTGGAAAATTTTGACAATCTTGAAGAAATCGAAAACTCATGGCAACAAGGGATAAATGATTTCCGGAAAAGGAGTGAACCGTTTGTTTTATATTCATAATTAGCAAGTTCTCAAAAAAACAGGGAGGAGCAAGGATGTTTCATTTATAAATAGGTGACTGTCTGAGCGAAGCGAGTTTCAGATATTTATAAATGAAATATCCTTGCTCCGGGGTTATTGAGAAATTATCATAATTAAGGAAATATCAAATTGGTAAAAAAGACACCAGGCTGGAAACGGATGCTTTTTAAAAATAACAAGGTATGGGCTTCCGTAGACTCTAACGGTAATTTCATTATCGACAATAAAAAAGTATTAATAAAATACCAGGTCGATCAGGACTATGAGTATAAAGTGCTTGCTGAAAACCTTAAACCATTAGACTCAAACTATAAAAAATCCAGTAATCGCAAATTGACATCAGGTCAAAAAAATAAAAACAGTCAAAAAATCGACGCTGATGTCGATATAGAAAATATTTCCAGTGACCATGCCGTCTGCATCTATACCGATGGCGCGTCATCCGGAAACCCGGGGCCTTCAGGAATCGGCGTGTGGCTGAAATATAAAGGACATGAAAAATCTATATCAAAGTTTATCGGAAATTCGACCAACAACATAGCAGAGCTTGAAGCCATTAAAGCTGGTCTCAATGAAATTAAAAAAAAGGAACTGCCGATCAGGATATTCACTGATTCCAG
>JAFDJC010000359.1 GCA_019307665.1 Deltaproteobacteria bacterium
AAGGATCATATTCTGGGCCGCGAACTTCAGGTTGCGGCAGACCTTCTTGCCTTAAGCGCCTGCATGAAAGCAGAAGATACCGAAGAGCTTGGTTCTATTCTCAAACTGGCAAGAAATGCGGAAGGCCATTTTATTGAAGCCCATGTAAAGCTTAGACCTGTGGACATGAGTACGGAGGGTGTTTTTGTTTGCGGAACCGCTCACAGCCCGATGCTGATTTCCGAAGCAGTCGCACAGGCTAATGCTGCGGTTTCAAGGGCGGTAACATTCCTTGCGCAGCCTTTCCTGACGCTGTCCGCTGTCACAGCAAAGGTAGAGGCGGAATTATGCGCTTCCTGCCTGATTTGTGTCCGATCGTGTCCTTACGGTGTCCCGAGGATAAATGAAGAAGGGGTTAGTGAAATCGATCAGGCAATTTGTCATGGGTGCGGTGTATGTGCTGCTTGGTCAGATTTTTTGCAAGGTGGATGCCCTTCTGGAAGGGGTTATGTAACATATTGTGAATCAGGAGGTTTTAATGGGTAAGGATTTTGAACCGATCATAATTGCTTTCTGTTGTAATTACTGAGGGTATACTGCAGCGGACCTGGCAGGTTCGATGAGGCTTTCATATCCGTCCAGTATTAAAATAGTTCGGGTTCCCTGTACTGGGAAAGTCGATATAATGCATATTCTTCGTGCCTTTGAAAAAGGTGTTGATGGTGCTTATGTCGTAGGATGCATGGAAGGAGAGTGCCATTATACAAGCGGTAATTTCAGGGCAAGGAAACGCGTTGAACAGGCTGCAAAAATTTTAGATACAGTCGGCGTCGGTGGAGAAAGGGTCAGAATGTGTAACCTTTCTGCAGGCGAAGGACCGAGATTCGCAGAATATGCGGTTGAGATGTATGGGCTGATCAAGGAACTCGGACCAAATCCGATAAAATCAAAAGCAAAGAAGAAAGCGGCATAGATTTTTTAATAATTTATATATTACAAGGGGTTGTTTTTTATGATTGTTGCTGACAAAAAACCGATTGAAGAGATTATCGAGGAGATCAAGGATTTTAAAAAGATTCTGATTCTTGGCTGCAATGAATGTGTCACAGTGTGCGAGGCAGGGGGTAAAAAAGAGGTTGGTGTTCTGGCATCTGCCCTGAGAATGTACTTTCTGAACCAGGGGAAAGAGGTCAATATCGATGAAAAAACTCTGGAAAGGCAGTGTGACCATGAATATCTCGAAGAAATTCGTGATATCATTGATGGATATGACGCTGTTGTTTCACTCGCATGCGGAGTAGGGGTTCAGTTTATGGCTGAGAAATACTTTTCCACTCCTGTTTATCCCGGTGTCAACACATGTTTTCTTGGTGCTACTGAAAAAAGAGGCCTGTGGACTGAAAGATGCCAGGCCTGTGGACAGTGCGTACTTGCACATACCGGCGGTATTTGTCCTATCTCGCGGTGTGCTAAACGGATTTTGAACGGTCCCTGCGGAGGTTCATCAAACGGGAAATGTGAAATCAACAAGGAACTTGATTGTGCATGGCAGCTTATTATAGATCGGCTAAAAGCGCTCGGAAGGCTTGATGATTATGAGAAACTTTTTTCAATAAAAGACTGGTCCTTTGACAGGGCAGGGGGTCCCCGGACAGTTGCAAGGGAGGATGTACAGCTATGAATGTGAAGACACCTAGTAAACTTGAAAAAATTCTTGCATCCGGAAACCTTGCCGTTACATCCGAAGTCGGCCCTCCCAGGGGGAGTGACCCGGAGGCTATTATAGAAAAGGCCAATATAATCAAAGATTACGTTGATGCGATTAATATTACCGATAATCAGACGTCTGTAACAAGGATGTGCAGTCTCGCGGCATGCATCATGCTGAAGCAGATGGGCCTTGAACCGGTTTTGCAGATGGTGACCAGGGACAGGAATCGGATAGCTCTTCAGAGCGATATTTTAGGCGCGGCATCTTTTGACATCAATAACATGCTTTGCCTTTCCGGTGATCATCAGAGTTTTGGTGATTGTGCCCAGGGACAGAACGTGCACGATCTCGATTCAATGCAGTTGATACAGACCGTGAGGAAAATGCGGGATGAAGGTAAGTTCCTCGGTGGGGATGACATAAAAAGACCGCCGCAGATGTTTGTCGGTGCTGCAGCAAATCCCTTTGCAGACCCCTTTGAAATTCGTGTTCCCAGGCTGGCAAAAAAGATCGCGGCCGGTGTGGAGTTTATTCAGACGGATGAAACTGGTAAGGGACCGCGGTCTCCATGAGAAAGTATATATCATGGCAGGGCTAACCCCAATGAAATCAGCAGGCATGGCGCGATATATGAAAAACCGTGTGCCCGGCATGGATGTGCCTGACGAGGTTATCAAAAGACTGGCTGACACGCCCAAGGAAGACCAGCCTGCAGAGGGGATCAAAATCTGTATCGAGTCTATCGAGCGGCTAAAAGAGGTTGAAGGGGTCAGCGGATTTCATATAATGGCGATTGAATGGGAGGAAAAGGTTCCCGGAATTGTGAAAGCAGCCGGACTTTATCCCCGCCCTGATGTTGATAACAGCTGATTTTATGTTTTTGACAGGAATTTAAGCATTTGCCCTACTACAATTAATAGCACATCGCGGGGAAGAAAGTCTTTCGGAGCCTCAACTATAAGCCGGTCAGTGATTTCCTCCGTGCTTTTGTTCACGTCCTTGTTTCGCCTCAGGGATTCTTCTAGGACTGCTCTGAATTCATCGGCGGATTCCATGGATCTTTTGAGATAATTTCGTCCCTCTTCACCCATCCTGGCCCCAAAGTGTTCGGCCAAATATACGTCAATTTCGTACGGCGCCATTTTTTTAAGGCTTTCCTGGTACTTGTCAAAGTTGGAATTTGCAGAAGTCATGATCTTATCTCCGAAGGGAATTCCTCCGGCATCCGAAGCAAACATCGCTTTTTCCTCGGGAACGTATACGGCAATAGAACAACTGGAATGGCCGGGTACTTCGAGGATTTCCAGGGAGAGCCCGCCACAGGACAGCACATCGCCATCCCCAACCGTGGTTTCTATTTCGAGCATGTTCGAAAGAAACCCCAAGGATTCTGCTTTCTTTTTTAGACCATACTGTTCTATCAATACCTGATTCATAAAAGTGATCGATCCCATGACTTTATGGTTGGACAGAATTTCCTTCGCACGTCGGGACGCCGTCACACTGACCCACGGCCAACGCTTTTTAAAATATGGAACTATACCGCAGTGGTCAAAATGGGCATGAAGAATGAAAATGCGTTTTATCTTTTTCTCCTCGATGCCTAATTGCTTTATCTGCTCAATCATATCCGGGATTATGTGAATCATGCCTCCGCCTATCAGGACGTATTCATCTTCACCCTTTAGGATATATACGTTAGATTCCTTTTTCCCGAGCATTACAATTCTATCCGTTATATTTCCGGGTTTGTTAATAACCATATGCATTCCTTTCATAATTTTGCTACAAATGTACATCAAAAAGGATCAAAGGTCAAAAGTTCTAATCTTGATAAAGCCATGTAGTGAATTGTTTTGGATTGCTCATATGATTATCATAGGAAACAGTATTATTTATTTTGACTAAACCTGTGTTTGATGGTAAAAATGGAAAAGTAATCATCTCCATACAAAACTTTATTAATCAGTTTTTAAACAAAAAATTCGATTCAATTGGACTTCAGGTTGAGAGCTTTCTGATATTTTTATGATAATTTGATTCTCAGTGGCAGCAGATAGCCTTGTTTTTTGTTTGAAAGCAAAAGGGGGGATCATGTTAACCAAGGTTTTTATTAAAAGACGATTCAGGGAAGGTAAGTTAAAGGATATTTTTACCCAGCTTCGCAGAATTCGGTCATCTGCCATGAAACGGGAAGGGTATGTTTCCGGTGAAACGCTAGTGGAAATAGACGATCCCAAAAAAGTTATGGTGGTTAGCACTTGGCAAAGTATGGAAGATTGGCTGGAATGGAAAGATGATGAAACTCGAATTGAAATAAATAAGGAACTTGACGAATTGTTGGAAGGGCCGACTGAATATGAGGCCTATGTCTACAGCAAATACTATTTGAAACTTTCAACTGATGCAGAATGCCCATAGGACATATGCGCAACTTATTATAACTTTCGCATTGACTCACGTTAAATGTAACCAATACGGTTTTGTTGCCTCACGAAGAATGTTACCCAAAACGAAAGTCGACTTTAATTAGGTTAACTTGACATGCCGGATTATTTCTTCCTATAGTCATGGTTAATCGTCAGGAAGCTGTTCCATAAGGCGTTAACTATTACTTAAAAAAGGGCATTGTAAGCTTATGATGACAGCCGATCAGTACGAAGAGAGTCTCAGGCGCTTAAACCTTGAAGTGTACATGTTTGGTAAACGTGTTAAAAATGTAGTGGATGATCCCATCATCCGTCCGTCTATGAACGCCGTAGCCAAAACCTATGAACTGGCCGGCCGACCTGAGCATGAAGATGTCATGACCGCTGTTTCCCATATCACGGGGAAGCGGATCAACCGGTTTACCCATATCCATCAGAGCATAGAAGATCTTGTTAAAAAGAGCAAAATGGGCCGTCTGCTCGGTCGCGAGACCGGGTGCTGTTTCCAGCGCTGTGTGGGTATGGATGCGCTCAACGCCCTCTCCATAGCGACCTTTGATATTGATAAGGCCCATGGCACCGATTAT
>JAFDJC010000360.1 GCA_019307665.1 Deltaproteobacteria bacterium
TACTGATAGAGATCGAGACTATTTTCATTATGATAATTTCCTTTTAGCGCATCTGATTTTTTTGGTCGTTTTGGCCCATAATTAAATGTTTTTCATTGCATTATTGTGCTAACAGACATATACCACAAAGTAGTATTGTAAATTGATATTCATTGCAACAAAATTGTGTTGGCAGCATATATCATTTTTTAATAATTCGTGTTAATCAATAGGTATGAAAAAGTTCAGATTCCTAATTCTTTTATTAGCTGTAATCGGAATAGGTCTGCTCCATTTTATTACACCCGGTCATATGGTTTTTTACCATGGCACATATCGCCGGTTGAGTTATTTCCCAATTGCCCTTGGCGCTATATGGTTCGGCGTTCGCGGAGGTCTCGGTGTCGCTGCCATAACATCTGTAGCATTTATTCCCCATCTCCTTTTATTCATCGGTAAGGACCCGGAAACATACCTTAGCGAACTAACGGAAATTGTACTTTATTTGGCAGCAGGGGGATTTATCGGAATCATTGCAGGACGTGAATCAAAATTAAGGGAAAAATACAAGTTGCTATCCGAAAAGCTGAAAAAATCATATACTCGTCTTCAAGAAGAGACGGAACTGTTGATAGAGGTAGAAGAACAGCTTCGTGTCAGTCAGAAACTGGCCGATCTCGGACAGCTTTCAGCATCTCTTGCCCATGAAATAAAAAACCCTCTTGGATCTATTAAAGGTACAGCTGAAATCCTTCTTGATGATTTTCCAAAGGATCATCCAAAACGTGAGTTTGTTGAAATTCTTCTCAAGGAAACATCAAGGCTGGACTCTTCCGTAAATGAGGTACTGCATCCTTTTCGGGGCAGAAAGATCGCAGGGCAGGATGCGGATGTCGAGCCATTGGCACAGGTTATAACACGTGTGAAAACACTCCTCGAAAGTGAATTGAGGAAAAAAAGTGTAGGTTTTTCGATAAAAGGCATCGAACTTGTAAATGATTTCCTGGTAGCTGGGGAAAGAATATCCCAGATTTTTATAAATATAATACTGAATGCGGTGGAAGCTGTTGAACATAGCGGAAAGATAGAGCTGATGTTGCGGAAAGATCTTGAAGGAGTGTATATACAGATTGGAGATAACGGACCCGGTGTACCTCCCCGGGATCAGGAAAAAATATTTGGAGCTTTTTTTACAAAAAGAGACGAAGGAACAGGGCTTGGTCTGTCAATAAGCCGTAAAATCGCAGAAAGTTATGGGGGTTGTATCAGTCTGATAAATAGCGGAAGCGGTGCATGTTTTGAAGTGTTTCTCCCCTTTGAGCTTTCTAACGGCTATAAAGAACAGATCGGTTCGGAACCGGATCAATCGGATCAACAAGGTCAACCGGATTAATACTGAAGCAAAAAGTGAGTTGAATAAATGGAACTGATTTTACTTATCGATGATGATAAAAGTCTGCTGCGAGTAACTGAATATAATCTCAAGACAGCCGGTTTTGACGTGGTTACTGCGGAATCCGGCACCACAGGGCTTGAAAAATTTCGTTCGGTTTCACCAGCCCTTATAATTACCGACGTAAAATTGAGCGATATAAATGGTCTTGAACTGCTTAAAGCTGTCAAGGAAGAATCTCCGGATACGCCGGTAATAGTGATGACCGCATTCGGTTCCATAGAAATGGCCGTTAAGGCAATGAAACGTGGGGCATTTAATTTTATTACAAAACCGTTTGACCGGGATACATTAAGGCTGTCATGTAAAAAGGCTCTGGAGCTTGCATCTTTAAGAAACCAGAACAGGCTTCTTTCAGAGGAGGTGAACCGGCTTGCCGGAACAGATGGAATGGAGACAGCCAACCCGGCAATGAAAGAACTCATGAATACAGCCCTTGCTGTTGCGGACAGTGAAGCAACAGTGCTTATAACCGGAGAATCCGGAACCGGCAAAGAAGTACTGGCCAGGATGATCCACCAGAAAAGTGGGAGAAGTAAAAACTCCATGGTGGCTGTTAACTGCGCAGCAATACCTGAAGCCCTGATTGAAAGCGAACTGTTTGGCCATGTGAAAGGTGCCTTTACAGGTGCTACATCGAACAGAAAAGGAAAATTTTTAGCATCTCATGGCGGGACCTTGTTTCTGGATGAAATCAGTGAACTTAAAACCGATATGCAGGCCAAGCTGCTGCGAGTGATACAGGAAAGGGAAGTGGAACCTGTAGGTTCGGAAAAAAGAGAGAAGATAGATATAAGAATTATAGCTGCTTCCAACAAAGACTTGGCAGAACTGACCGGCAAAGGAGAATTCAGAGAGGATTTATACTACAGGTTAAGCGTTATTCCTCTTCACCTCCCCCCTTTGAGAGAACGAAGGGAAGATGTCATTATTCTTGTACGCCATTTGTTGAAAAAATTAAGGGCGCCTGCTGATGTAAAATTCAGCAAAGAAGCGATAAAAGCCTTAGAGGAATATTCCTGGCCGGGAAATATTAGGGAGCTTCAAAACACTGTTGAGAGATGTCTTATCCTTCGAAAGGGTTCGACTATTGAGAAAAATGATCTCAATCTGATCGGATATGGAACTTTTTCGGCACCAGTTGTTGATATTGACATTCCGGATGAGGGAATTTCGCTTGAAGAAGTAGAAAAGAGCCTCATAGAAAAAGCTTTGAAAAAAAGCAATGGAAATCGCTCAGAGGCTGCCAGGATCTTACGGATTCCCCGGCATGTCCTGATCTATCGGCTG
>JAFDJC010000361.1 GCA_019307665.1 Deltaproteobacteria bacterium
TATGGAAGGTGTTACCAAAGCCTTAAAGAAAAAAGACGGCAAAGTTACTTTGGTTGGATTTGGTACCTTTTCAAAATCCCGCCGTAAAGCTCGAAAAGGACGCAATCCGCAAACAGGTGCGCCCATCAAAATCAAAGCTACAAACGTTGTAAAATTCAAAGCCGGGAAAAAACTCAAAGACGCAGTCTAAGAAAAAAATATACGAAACAAAAGAGGCGGTTTATCATATGGATAAACCGCCTCTTTTGTTTGGCGGGAAAGATGTCGTTTTAAAGCGGCTTCTTTGCACCCGCTGCAAATATCAGTAGCGGACCTCAAAGCGCTTGAATTCATCGGTATAGTCCAGCCATTTTACGGCCACATCGGTTACTACTGCATGCGGGGGCCCTTTCTCACACCATTTTAAGATAGCGCTTACCCGCTCATCATCCCCTTCAAATACGGCCTCTACTGTTCCATCGGTCCGGTTCCGAACCCATCCGGACACCCCCATTTTTCCAGCGGCACGCTGTGTTTCCATTCTAAAAAAAACACCCTGGACCCTGCCGCTGATAATAGCGTGCGCTCTTAGTTTTTTATCCATGCCCCCCCTTTGCTGTTTTATGACAATAGATAAAATAGCGGCTTTTTCAATGCAACATTATTAATTAACAAATATTTGAATCACCTATTGTCCAATGTTTATCCATTCAGCATGTCCCTATACTCCGATTCAGTGATGATCCGGACATCAAATGTTTCGGCTTTTTTGATTTTTGTAGCACCGACATTTTCACCGCATACAAGAAAATCCGTCACGCGGCTTACAGCTGTCTGAACTTTTGCGCCAAGCCTTCTGGCATGGGCCTCCATTTCACCCCTGCTCCCGAGCAGCATCTTTCCAGTAAAGACAATGCGTCGATCTTTGATAGCGCTTTCAGGGCTTTCCTGTTCGCCGACAAGCGGTGTTTTCAAGAGCTTGAAATCCAGGGATAACAGATACCGTATTGTGTCCTTAATGTTTACGATGCCTTTTTCGATCGACTTGCCCGTAACCTCTCCGAAACCATGTATTTTCTCAATATCTTCCGCATCTACAGAAAAAAGATCTTCGATCCCAAAGTAAGATAAAAGCTTTCGGCTATCCCCTTTTCCGAGATTAGGGATCCCCAATGCCGCCAAAAAACGCCAGTCCTCGACCGGTTTTGTTTTGCTGATATTGATTGCATCCATGAGGTTTTTGGACTGAAGCGGGCCGAAACCTATTTTGGCAAACTCCTCTTCAGTCATTGGATATATCTTCTCCAGGCTGTTATATCCTTTACCCACAAGTTTCTGGATTGTTTTAATCCCAAACCAGTCTGCATTGCCTAAAGTCTTGAACCAGTGACTGATACGCTGTTCAATTTGTGCGATACACGATGGGTTGCTGCATCTCAAGAAATCGTTGTCCCATATAAGATC
The DNA here is from genome assembly GCA_019307665.1 of Deltaproteobacteria bacterium. GTDB lineage: Bacteria > Desulfobacterota > Desulfobacteria > Desulfobacterales > SURF-7 > JAFDJC01. The sequence goes on from JAFDJC010000361.1 coordinate 1,444, forward strand.
GGTTCCGCAGGAGGGACATTTTTTGGGGAGCTCAAACTGATCTGAGGTTTTAATTACCTTTTCAAGTTTTGGAATCACTTCACCGCTTCTGATAACTTCAATTTCAGCACCTCGGCCGATATGCTTCTTTTGGATCAGTCCGGCATTATGGGCGGTAACCCGCCGGATGGTAGCGCCTGAAAGGGATACTGGCCGAATTTCTAAAACAGGCGTCACGGTGCCCGCTCTTCCCACCTGCCATGTTACATCTTCAACAAGGGTCACAGCCGTTTCGCCTTTGGTTTTATAGGCAATTTGCCACCGGTAATGGTGAGTGGTTGCAGCCATGTAGTCCTTTACCGCATCATGAGTTACTTCAACAACAACACCATCAACAGGGTAGTCAGTATTGGTAAGAAGGTCCGCCTTAATATTTTCGATGTTTTCCAGCAGGTCATTCGCGTCCCCTTCCCAGAACGGCAGCAGGTTATAAGGGAAGAAGCGCACCACTCTGTCCTGAAGCGCTCGCTTTGCAAAATCGTTTAAAGTATCTGAAGTAATAATACCGACAACCATATTTCTGGGGTGTTCAAAATTATTGGCCAGATGTTTCTCAAAATATGATTTGGAAATCACGATCTCACCCAGGCCCCTCCCCCGCGCCTCTAATGATATGACCCCTTTTTCGAAAGCACTGCTGATCTCATATCCGACTTCACCATTGCCTCTTGAGACAAAAACATCTCCATCGTCTCTAGCGGCCACCCCGTCTAACTTGGGAGTGACCCTGTACGAAATATTTTTAACACCGATCTCATCGGCTTCCTTTTTAACCCGGTTTACGAATCTTTGGAGCTGCGCCTTTGAATAGGCTTTTTCGGTGGAGAGCATGGGGACAGGGTGCCTGACTTCTTTTTTTGAATCAAATTTTTCAGGCTCTATGGATTGTAAAAAAGGATGGTTCGGGCTTAAATTTCTAAGTTCTTCAACGAGACGATCGTATTCGAAATCGCTAATCAGGGGACTGCCGCCCCTGTAGGCCTCATTATATCTCTTCAGTTTCTCAACTAAACCATCAATTGTTTCCATTGTATAACCCCAATTGATCGTAAACAAAATGGAGATATATAGTAAATATTTAAATTAATTGTCTATTTTGTATTTTTTCTGAAATTTCATATATCTTCCATCGATGAGATATAATGTTAAGAAAATTTTCCAATTTTGTTTACCCTTTGGGAAAGCCGATACTGTCCCATCTTCTGCGTTGCCAAGGGCTCGCAGTAAACGACTAC
>JAFDJC010000362.1 GCA_019307665.1 Deltaproteobacteria bacterium
TAATGGTGCCCGAATCTTGATAATTTCGTAATAAAATATGTAAAAATTGTAATAAAATTGTGGTATTTATTTCACAATTTTATGGACATTTTCCCTTTCAATTGAGCTAACTACCTGAATTTTATATAACAACAAATATTTTGCATGATATTTGCATACATTTTGTATACATTAGGATAAATCGATTGTTGATATGTGCCATAAATATAGATAGCACATATCAACAAAATACTCCAAGTTCGGACGACTCCACGCTCAGGATGGGTGATGAGTCCAACCGAACTGGATGATGCCTTGAAACAAATATTGAGGCGAGACATTAATCAAGGAGGAATAAAATGAGATTTGTTTCAAGAATATTGGCTTATGTTTTCGTGGTTCTTGTGATGACAATTGTTGGAGCTGGTTTATGTTTTGGGCAGCTTAGTACCGGGAAAGCGGCACCACTTTTTTACCTGAAAGACCTCCAGGGTAAAGCCTACGATCTTGCCACAATAAAAGATCAGCCTATGGTCATCATCTATTTTTTTGATGTTGAGTCAAGGCCAAGCCTGGAGGGCCTTTTGAATATCGATTATCGATGAACTTTCAAAGCAATATAAAGATGCCGATTTGCTGGTATGGGGCATCACCAGTTCACCAAGGGAAAAAGTGGCAAATTTTATCGCTAATACCAAACCTACTTTTCCCGTCCTTTTGGATGACGCCGGAGTGAGCTACCTTTATCAGGCTAGATTGATTCTTCCCACCATCTGCATTCTTGGCCCTGAGCTGAAGATGCTCGATTTTTTTCAGGGCGGCGGCAAGACCACCGAGGTTATGCTGGTAAGACTGGCTGAAAGAAAATTGCAGCGTAAGCAGACCGTAATAGCCAAAGCGATAAGCGAGAAGGTTGTAAAGAAGAATCCGAAGAATGTGAAGGCTAAAACCATCAAGGGGTATGCAGAGTTAAAAGATGGGGATCTGGATGAAGCTGAACAAACATTCCACGACCTTTCCAAAGAAGAAGGCAAAGGGGAAGTTTTGGGCAAAGAGGGTCTTTCAATGGTATATGCAAAAAAAGGACAAAACGACAAGGCGCTCGAAGTAGCGAATGAGGTTGAGCAAGAAGCCGCTGGCCGCGCCTATGTCCATGTTGTGAAAGGCGACATCCTCTACAGCCTTGACAAGAAAGAAGAAGCTGAGGCGGAATACAAAAAGGCAATTAATAAAAATTCGTCTGAGACTTATCAAAAAGCCGTTGCCTACAATAAGTTAGGCCGGATTTACGCAAGTCAGGGAGAATACGAAAAATCGAGAAGCCTTTATGATCAGGCGGTGGCCATTGATCCTTATTATATAGAAGCGACCTCCAACAAGGGTGTAACCTACGAGAAAGAAGGGGATTGGGACAAGGCCCTTGAAGTCTATAGGAAGGCCCAAGCCATTGACCAAAACGATACATTTGTTGCTGTTTTAGCTAAAAAAGCCCAGGAGATGCTGATCCTCGAGCAGGACATTGAAAAAAAGAATAGAATAGACAAGCTTGTTAAAGAATTGGCAGATCGTTACCGTGGTAAGCTAAAAACCGAGAAGAAAATTAAAGATACCTGGACATCTCGGCCCATGGTTTTGTCATTTGTTGATTTTATGGAGAGCGGTGGTCTGACGGAAAGAGATGGTTTTTCTATGGTTCTGACCACTCAGCTTGCTGACCAGCTAAATGCATCCGGCAGGATTCAAGTGGTGGAGCGGGTTCTAATCGACCGTCTTCTGGAAGAATTGAATATTGGATCATCTGAGCTGGCAGATCCGGCAACCGCCTTAAAACTCGGCAAAGTTCTTGCTGCAAAGCTGATTAGTACAGGTTCTATTTATCATTTGCCCAACGGCTCTCTTCTCAGTTTAAGGTTAATCGATACCGAAACTTCAGCCATTCCCAAGGTGGTTAACCGGCAGCTTGCTTCCGGCATGTCTTTAAAAAAAGATTTGCACCAGCTTAACCGCGAGATACTAACTACTATAATTTTGAATTATCCGTTACAAGCCTACGTAGTTAAAGTTACAGGTCAACAGGCACTTTTGAATTTAGGTTCAAGGCAGGGTGTGGTTCTGGGCACTAAGTTCAATGTTATTGAAGAAAGTAAGCCCATTGAATACAAGGGTAAGAAACTCTACTCAGAACCCAGCATAGTTGCACAGGTGGAAGTGACGAAAGTTGAGCCGGATTTTTGTTATGGGAACATAAAAAACCAGACAAGGCTCGTTAAAAGGGACGACAAATTGGAAGAAAATATAGATGATCTCACAGTTAAAACAAAGGGCCATGTTGTCCAGTAGGTTTTTCGTTAGAAGCCTTGTGTTTATGGGTTTGCTTTTTTTCGGCTGCGCCGCCAAACAGGTCGTATACGAAAAGGGCACCTCCGTTGCAGTATTGGATCTTGAAAACCTGGTTCCAATGGAGGGTAGTTATCCTGATCTAAGCGAATTTCTCACCGCCAGGGTGGCTGCAACCATAAAGAACAAAGGTTATTATAACATTGTCGAAAGGCAGCGCTTGCTTTTGGTATTAGATGAACTGAATTTGGGAACATCGATGCTGGCTGATGATACCACACGGCTAAAATTAGGCCGAATGGTAGGTGCCCGTCTTATGGTGTTCGGAGGTTGTCTGGTTTTTGCAGGACAGATGCGTCTTGATTTAAGGCTTGTGGACGTGGAAACCGGCGGCGTCATGAAGTCTGTCGAAAAAACAGTTTCAGCTACGGAGCTGACTGGTTGGCTAAAAGCTGCTGAAGAGGCGGCAAACGAACTGTTTATGGATCGGTTTAACAAGTAATACAGTTGACCATGTAAAATTATGAAGGTTCGGCCCCGTGCTGAATCTTCATTATTGAACCGTCTCCGTTTGCCCCATGACAAGAAAGGATGTTGCGATGACAAGATTTCTAAATCAAAGACAGAAGGTGTTCAGAGTCATTGTCTGTGTGTTGATCTATTGCATGGTGTGGTTTCCTGTTTTTAACTCCATCGGCTTCAACTCTTTAGTACATGCTATGGCCGAGGTCTTCAATAATTCCGAAGAAACGGTAAAACTGTCGAAGAAGGAAAAGA
>JAFDJC010000147.1 GCA_019307665.1 Deltaproteobacteria bacterium
TATAGAGGCATTTAGCCGGACAGGGATTACATCTTTATTTTTTTTTATCAGGTTTACTTTACGAGATTTAAGTTTTCCTTTTCCGCCATGATCATCGCTTCGGAGTTTTTTCATAATTTTCCTTGCTCCGTCTTTTGGATATAAATCCCGAATAGTTGTTTCGTTGAAGGCTTCATATTCACTATAGCCGCTTATTTCAGATGCTGAGTTATTAAAAATGATAATATTGCCTTTCATATCAGAGGCGATGACTCCATCTACTGCGCTGAGGATCAGGTTTTTTAAAAAAACATCAGGCCGTTGAAGCCCGCTTTCTACTCCTCCAAACGCCGGAATATCGAAATCTAAAAGTACGATACCATCTATAGTGCCATCAGAGAACAGAGGATATGCATAAATGCATGGAATTTTATCAGGGTCGATGGGGGCTTCCTTCTCATGCTTTATTGCTGGTTTATGTGTTCGCATGCTTTCAAAAGCCGGGCAGTTGTGACATGGCTCTGATTGTTTACGGATTGCATCATAGCATTTTTGACCAACTAATTCGGAAAAATGAAGCTTGTTTGAAAATTGATTGGCGGCAATGATTTCAAATTCCGGTGAAATGATAATAAATTTTCTGCCAAATGCATCGATCGCTTTTATCAAGGTATTTTTTTCAAGGTCTGTTCTGATATTTGAGTTCATGTTGTGTTAGTATTTCCATTATAATTTCAATCGTTAAAATATATACATAAAAAATTATATCAAAAAAATGGTTTATTCAAAAGAATAAAAAATAAGTTTTTTAAATTGAGCGTACGACCAAAATAATACTTGACATCCAACAAGAATGTACTTATTATTATAGTCAAATGATCATTTAAGATAAAAGGGATTGAAATATGCCCAGACAAAAGAAACCAAGATTTGTATCCGGATATCCGTCAATCAGTGCATTTGTGCCCGAAGGGATGCAGCAGTCAGGCGAAATTATTCTTTCTATTGAGGGGCTTGAAGCCATAAGGCTGACTGATTTTGAAGGGCTTGATCAGGAAACCGCTGCCCGAATAATGCAGGTGTCGCGCCAGACATACGGAAGAATACTTGGCGAGGCACGTAATATTATTTCAGAAGCGCTTGTAACAGCAAAGGCACTTGTCATTGATGGAGGAACATATGAAATGCGCGGCAGACAAAGGCGACGCAGAAGAAGAGGTGGAAGGGGGTGAAGTAATGCCACAAGGAGACAGAACCGGACCACAGGGTATGGGTCCAAAAACAGGAAAAGGAAAAGGTGCCTGTAATCCTTCTAAAGGAGATGTCCAACCAGGAGGCCAGAGGGGAATGGGATCTGGTAAAGGTTCAGGACAGGGCCAAGGCGGAGGATCAGGGCGTGGCCAAGGCCAGGGTCGGAACCAGGGCAGAGGCTCTGGAAGCGGCCGTGGTAACAGATAATAATCAAAGCAATAAAGGAGGTGTATATTATGCCAGGATTCGATAGAACGGGACCGCAAGGTATGGGGTCGATGACAGGAGGCGCGCGTGGCCTTTGTAATCCTGCCGGCGCAGGAGGAGGATATGCCGGAAGCTATGGTTATGGCCGGGGAATGGCTTATGGCCGTGGCTCCAGAGGAGGCTTTGGAGCAGGCAGGGGTATGAGGCGAGGTTTCGGTGCCGGATGGTATCCGCAGCCGGCCTCTTCACCGGTATATCCTTTAAATGAAACAAATGAGCTGAATATGATGAAAGCTCAAGCTTCAGACATGAAGGGTGCGCTTGATGAAATAAATCGCCGTATAACAGAGCTTGAAAAAAGTTCTGAATAATGTTTATTATACAACGATTACCAATCTGTTTAAGGGGTGGGATTTATACAATCACCACCCCTTAAATTTTATAAGACAGACTTTAAGGAGTAAAAGTGAATTTACATCATTTTGCTGTTGTCTGCAGTTCCATTGAAAATGCAGATAAATTTTATGAAAACATACTGGAACTGGAAAAAATTAAAAATTTTATTATTGATAAAGATCTGACGGAAAAAATATTTAATATTCCCTGTGAATGTCGACTTCTTCTTTACTCAAATAAAAACTTTGCTGTTGAAGTTTTTATCATGCCTGACTTTAACGAAAAGAAACCATCATTTGAGCATTTTTGTCTGGAAGTTGAAGATAAAAAGAAGTTTGTTCAAAAATGTAAGTCAGCAGAATGTGATGTCAACATAATTCCAAAAGGGGACTTTTCTCTCACTTTTATAAAGGATTTTGATGGAAACATGTTTGAAATAAAAGAGATTGAAACTTTGTCATAACCCACGAAAATGCAGGGCACCTTGCTTCAAAACACGCTTTCGAGGCATTTCGATTTTATTCATAAAGTGATTGGCGACATATTTTAATATAAAGATTAATTGGAGGGAATAATTATGCGAGTTGCAAAGTTGTATGAAACCAGTGAAAAGCCTGTTGTATCTTTAGAGTTTTTTCCACCAAGAGATGAAAAGGCTGAAGAAAAATTTGATAAAATAGTAGATGGCCTTGCAAAGCTTGAACCTGATTATATGTCGGTTACTTTTGGAGCCGGCGGGTCGACCAGAGATGGCTCATATAAAACAGTTGATAAATTGTTTACCGAGAAAAAGCAGCCTACTGTTGCTTATATAGCTGGTTACGGTCTTGGACCTGATGAAATAAAAGAGGTTCTGGACAAGTATAAGAATCTTGGAATTGAGACTATTTTTGTAATTCGCGGTGATGAACCACGTAATGATGATTTTACTTCACATTCTGACAGCTTCAACTATGCCTCTGAGATGATATCTTTTATTAATGAGCACTATGATTTTGATCTTGGATGCGCGGGCTATCCTGAAGGGCACATCCAGGCTGAAAGCCTTGAAAAAGATATAGAGTTTTTGAAACTCAAGGTAGACAATGGAGCCAAATATGTCGTTGCACAATACTGTTATGACAATAATTATTTTTTTAACTATCTTGAAAAATGCAGGGCAGCAGGTATTTCAGTACCTGTTATACCGGGCATTATGCCGGTATACACTGTTAAATTGACAAATATACTTGCTAAAGTCTGCGGGGCTATGATCACAGACGAATTGAAGAGCAAGCTGGATGAACTGGCTGAAGCAGATAAAGATGATGTTCTGAATTACGGTATAGATTTTGCTGTTAAACAGTGCGGGGAACTGCTGAAGAGTGGAGTGCCGGGATTGCATTTTTATACTATGGATCGCGAAAAATCAGTAACGGAGATTGTCAACCGTTTGCGCCAGGAAAACCTCCTTTAGCAGGTCAGCTGTCATTCCGGAGAAAGCCGGACACGTAGTGAAGGTTTGGCGCTATCCAGTCATTTCAACAGATTCCGTCACTCCGGCTTTCGCCGGAGTGACGGAATCCGGACTTTTTACTACTTCATCATTACTAGTGATCACAAGCATTATCACCTATTGTCAAGGTATCATCGAGATAGTTTTTTACTATCACTTCCGGATCTTCAACCGGCGCGCCTGTAAGCACTTTTATTCCGACCTGATTAAAAAGCTGGACTGCCCTGTTCCCCATGCCGCCTGCGATTACCACATTGGCACCTAAATCGTGTAGCCATTGTGGGAGAACTCCCGGTTCATGTGGTGGCGGCACAACCACCGACTTTTCCTTTATTTCGTTATTTTCAACATTAATAATAGCAAATTCCCGGCAGTGACCAAAATGTGCTGTGAGTTTTCCTTCTGCCATCGGTATAGCAAATTTCATTTTTTTTTCTCCTTAAATTAAATTCTAAATTTAAATTTTAAAAGCAACAAACAATTAAAAAATCAGAGTTTCATCAAACTCGTTACCTCTTTCCATACTTTTTTAATCGCTTCCGCACCTTTTCCATTTGAAAAATCGACCAGGCTTTGCTGCGCTACCATTGCTGCCGTGACATCTTTGTCATAAGGAATTGAACCGATATATTTCATATTATTTTTTTCAGCATACGACTTGATTTGGTCTGACATCTCAGGGTTAATGTCAAATTTATTGACACATACCATGGCAGGGACCTTTAAAAAAGACGCCAGTTCATTAACGCGTTTCATATCATGCATGCCTGACATGGTCGGTTCGGATATGATAAGGACTGCGTTTGCACCTGTCACAGAAGCTATAACCGGGCATCCGATACCCGGCGGGCCGTCAATGATTATTGTGTTAAGACCTTTTTTTTCAGCAAGCTCCTTGGCTTCTTTTCTCAAAAGACTTACGAGCAGGCCTGAGTTTTCTTCTGCTATTCCAAGCTTTGCGTGTACCATTGGACCGTGTCGGGTATCTGATATGAACCAATTACCGCATGTTCTTTTAGGAAATTTAATTGCGTCGGCAGGGCAGAAATGAACGCACACGCCGCAGCCTTCGCATGCAATTTGATCAACTACAAAATCATCGCTTATTGCATCAAACTTGCATCGTTCGCGGCACTCGCCACATTCGGTACATAAATCAGAATCTATTTGAGCAATGCTGCCTCCTTGAAATTCCTCTTCTTTTTTTATGTCAGGAGGTAGAACAAGATGAAGATCCGCAGCATCGACATCGGCATCGACCATCACTTTTTTTCGGGCAAGAGATGCAAAAGACGCGACAATACTTGTTTTGCCTGTGCCCCCTTTGCCGCTTATAACAGTTAGTTCTTTCATAATAAGTTTCTTCAATTTAATCTGTTTTTAATATCTGTATAGAGAGCCTTGAATTTATCTTTCATTTCCGGGATCGCATTGATCATCAGAATGCCTTTCGAATAATTTACCGCTATTTCACGTTTGTCAGGTATTTCCATCAATATCGGAATACCTTCTTTTTTAGCGTACTTTTCTGTTTCTTCGTTGCCAGCATCAAATCTGTTGATAATAATTCCAAAAGGCAAATTTAGAGTCCTGACAGTTTCTACCGCAAGTACAAGATCGTTCAATCCGAAAGGTGTCGGCTCGGTTACAAGGAGAACAAAATCAGAATTTCTGAGTGCTGCAATAACAGGGCAGGATGTGCCGGGCGGTGCGTCTATTATATTAATAATTTTATTATCAATATTTTCTTTTACTTTTTCGATAAGGGGAGGGGACATTGCTTCTCCAACGCGAAGGTTGCCGTAAGTCAACTCAATGCCGTTTGACGTTCCTTTTATCAGTTCGCCGAGTTCTCTGGAGCCTTTTATTATAGCATCTTCAGGGCATACCATCATACAGCCTTCGCAACTGTGACACATCTCGGGAAAGGTAAGAATTGCTTCTCCAAACTGGGCAATCGCTGAAAACTGACAGATATCAGCACATTTTCCGCAGTAATTGCAGAGTTTAAGATCGACTTCAGGAACCATGGTATACACTTTTGTCTTTTCTTTTGTTTCAGGTTCTAAAAAGATATGTGAATTCGGTTCTTCCACATCACAGTCTAGAAGTTGAACCTTGTCAGTCAGTGATGCTGCAAGGTTCGTGGCGACCGTGGTTTTGCCTGTTCCACCTTTCCCGGATGCAATCGTAATAATCATTTTTCTTTTTTCCCTGTATCTATCCCAGCATAGTTTTCTATATTTTGGGTAAAACTTTCAAAGTCATTTTCAAGAAGAAAACGAGATATCATTTCACTTACTTTGTCCGCGGTGTCAACTTTGTAATGCCCTTTTTCATTTCGTCCTGCGAGATTCTTTGCATTTTCAACAATCGACTGAAGCGCTTCAGGGGTGATATCGACATTCACATGAACAGTTATCGTTTCTTTTGATCCTGACATCAGGTTTATCTCCTTAATGATAGTCGTGTGTTCCCATAACAACCTTGATTCCGGTTTTATCTTCAAGGATTTTTGCCATCTCTGCACCATCAGAATAGGGGCATCCCGGTTTTGCATCTACAAGACATGAGCTTAAATGAATGACATCAGGTTTTATTTCAGACAGTTTCATGGCCATGCCCATATTCGAAACAAGTGTTCTGCCGGGACATTCACATTTGACAAAGGAAACAACCGAAGCGGGCTCATCAAATTTTCCTTCTCCCATAGCAGCAGCTTTAAGGCATCGCCACTCGCCAGGGCAACCGTAACCACTGTCCATATAAGCACCACATCCGACTACAGCAATTTTTTTCATGTTTACCTCCATTTATTCAAGATCGTCAATTTTTTTAGTTATTGTTTCCATCTGTTTTTTTAACTGTTCAGCCTGCTCCTTGAGGGCATTCAATTCTTCTTCTTTTGACATAGAGATTGGAGATGATTGAGTTAAAGTATTTGTTTGCGGCATACCCATTCCCATACCCATGCCTCCGCCCATACCTCTTCCTGAGCCACCCATGCATCTTCCGCCACCGCCCATACCTCTTCCTGAGCCACACATACGTTTTCCACCACCATCGCCCATACCCATGCCTTTGCCGGTCTGTGGTGGCATTCGATTGTTTTCAGGGACGCCTGTTTGGTTTGCATTATATTTCATTGATTGATCACTGCTGCCTTCGATTTTAAACTGTTCGATAACTTGTTTTACTGTTCCGGAATAGCCGGTCAGAACATTAACGCCTGCTGCTGAAAAGGTTTGAGCCGCTTTCGGCCCGCAATTGCCTGTCAACACAGTGTGAACACCTTTAGAGGCAACAAAGCTTGCGGATTGAATGCCTGCGCCGCTGCTTAACGCGGTATTTTCATTTTCAAAAGACTCAAAGCTCATATCATCCGTTTCAACAACAATGAAAAATTCACACCTTCCAAAGCGTGGGTTTAATTGCGAATCGATATTTTTTCCTGTTGAACTGACTGCAATTTTCATTTTCAGTAATCCTTATTATTTTTTTATGTTAAAAACATGTTATGAGTATATGCTCATAACATAATAAGAGTACTAATGGGGGTTGTCAAGTTTTTTCCGTGCTTATTAACTATAGCCGCATTTCATTTCCGACTTTAAGATCATGGTATTTATCCTTAAAGGCTTCCCTGAACCGGTTGATACTCCAGTCAGAACTGTCATGGGGAGATAAAGACACGAATTGGGGGTCAACTTTTTTTATGGCACTTATAGCATCGTTTACATCGTTTTCTTTAATACCATTCCACGGAGGTCTATCAGAGCCTACAATGTTTTGCAGGTTAAGCGGGCCGATCATCATTCTGCCGTCTTTTACAGGATAATGAAGCCCACCGATTATACCATAGACCGGTTCATCAAAAAGAGACTCCGCTCTATCAATTATCCGTTCAATGGTTTGATGTCCGCAACCGACAATCAACACAATGCCTTTATTTTCAACATTGATTGCAAGGCTGTTTTCCAGAGTATACCCCATTAAAAAAAGGTTCCTGGGAATAACACCGATGCTCGCGATGCCTTTTTTCAGAACTTTAGGTTCAGTGATAATTTCAGCCTTTGGGCCCGGATTCCAATGGGACGGAGATATATTAACAGGGGAGTAAACCGGTATCTCTGGTAGACTTACGTTCCCTCTTGACAGGCTGAACACTTCTTTTTTCTGCTCCTGCATTCCGCCGACATGATCAAGGTGGCGATGGCTGATAAACATTAAATCCACATCGCTTAATGATACGCTGAGAGTTTTTATATTTTGAAGCAATGGCGACGGGTGTTCTTTTTTCTTGTTAAAACCAACATCCATAAGGATAGTTGTGTCATCGGCTTTGATCAGATACGAGACTCCCGGCTCTGTTTTCAGCTTGTCATCATCAGTATGAAAATCGATAAGTGGAAGTATCGAAAGATTTTTTACAGAACCGATATCCGATAGTTTGTTATAGTGTGTGGTTTCAATTTCTTTTGAGACTTTTTTGTTTCCTGCTTTAAGCTGAATCAATTTAATCGAAAAAAGAAGTG
>JAFDJC010000363.1:0-7154 GCA_019307665.1 Deltaproteobacteria bacterium
AAATTAAAATCGATAGGCGAAGAACTCGGCAAATCTGTGGGAGTGCGATTTTATTACCAGGATTTCCGTACTGGATGGAAAGAGGGTCTAGAAGCTTCAAAACATCTTGGGCTGTATCGACAGCATTACTGCGGCTGTATTTATAGTGAAAAAGAAAGGTATTTTAAACCGTAAAATTGATTTAGGGGTAAATGGTTGGTATGTTTGGCAATTTCATATATTTTATCATTGTACTTTTAATATACAGCACCTATCAGCCTTCTGAAGATACAAATTTTAGCGGAATTGAAAGCCTTTTTCTTTTTATCACCCTAATTCTTTTTTTTGCATGGATAACCAGGATACAGTTTCGCAGACTTGAAGAGCGACTTTCAAAAGAAAGCTTTCATCAGCTCAGTCATAAATTCAGCGCAACATTAACCCGCCAGTCCATAATGGCCATCGTGCTATTTTCCATCGATATATACGGACTGAACCTTTCATCCTTTTTAAAAAACATACCCTTTTTGTCTATAATTCCCACTTTCCAGGCCCTGCTATTTCTCGGACTTTTTGTTTTTTACCTGGCAATTGTATGGGCCTGTGCGTATGGGCCTTATCGGATGCTTAACTCCACAGACTTGTCCAGAAGATCATACATTCTGGGCAACATTTCATTTTCGATTCCCGTACTTATCCCTTGGCTGCTGCTGTCCGGAATTGCCGACATCATCAGCGCTATGCCCTTTGCATTGCCGAAACGTTTTCTCTCCACCACGGAAGGCCAGGTGGCCTATTTCCTTGTTTTCCTTTTTGCGATTGCAATTGTAGGTCCGGCGATGATTCAGAAATTCTGGAGATGCAAACCCCTTGAAACGGGGTATTATAGAAGACGGATCGAAAACCTGTGCCAAAAAGCGGGAATGGAATATGCCAACATTCTCTACTGGCCAATATTCGGTGGCAGAATGATAACCGCCGGCGTGATGGGTCTGATCAAGAAATTCCGCTACATCCTTGTTACCGGCGCCCTTCTCCAATTCCTTGAACCCGAAGAGATTGATGCTGTCATTGCCCACGAAATAGGACATATAAAAAAAAAGCATCTTTTGTTTTATCTGGTATTTTTTGTTGGATACATGCTGGTTTCGTTTGCCACCTTTGATCTGTTGATATATTTTATTTTTTTTGCAGAACCGATATACAGTTTTTTAAACAGCATCGGACTTGAGCAGGCTACAGTGACTTCATTTCTTTCCAGCTTTATCATTATTCTTATTTTTCTGATCTATTTCCGCTATATTTTTGGTTATTTTATGCGAAATTTTGAGCGCCAGGCAGACACTTATGTATACGCACTTTTCGATAGTGCCCAGCCGCTGATATCCACCCTTGAAAAAATAGCCGTAACAAGCGGGCAGCCGCGCGACAAGCCAAACTGGCATCACTTCAGCATTAAACACCGGGTTGATTATCTGGAAAAGTGTGAAGCAGACAGAACCTGGATAACCCGGCATGACAGCAAGATAAAAAAAAGCATCGCCGTTTATCTGATGGGAATTCTTTTAATGGGAGGTATTGGGTATAACTTGAATTTTGGTGAAACAGGCAAGAAGCTAAACAGGCATTTTTTTGAAAAAATAATACAAAGAGAGCTTGAAAAGAACCCTGACAGCCCGAGTCATTACAGCATGCTGGGAGATCTTTACTACAGCAACAAAAACTATTCTAAAACCATCAAAGCGTACGAACAATCGATAGCGCTTGCACCCGACAATCCGCAGGTTTTGAACAACCTCGCATGGCTCTATGCCACATGTGAAGTTGAAAGGTTCCGTGATCCGAAAAAGGCTTTAAAGCTTGCCGAAAAAGCTGCTGAAATCGAAAAATCCCCGCACATACTGGATACTCTCGCTGAAAGCTTTTATGTCAACAGCCAGTTTGAAAAGGCTGTTGAGGCAGAAATGGGAGCACTTGATCTGGCAACAAAAAATCGAACTCATTATGAAAACCAGCTTGCAAAATTTAAAGCCGCGGCAAAAAAATAGGGAGTAAGCACTAAATTCCTGCTTACTCCCGGATCTTAATTTTGGTGGCTGCTATTCAGTTCGTCCTAATCGATACAGACCTTTCTAACCTGCAACAGATTACAGTTTCCACTAAAAATCTTTTCAATACCATCCTGTTTTAGGGTCAACATACCGTCTTTTATGGCCTGACCCCGTAACACATCCATAGGTGAATTATTCTGGATCAGTCTTTTCATTTCGTCTGTGCCTATCAAAAGTTCATGCAGCGCCATCCGACCCAAGTAACCGGAATTATTGCATTTGATGCAGCCCGCCGGTTTGTTGAGTGTCAGTTTGTTGGTGTAGGGAATGTTAACTTTCTTTTCGAATTCTTTAGCACCATATTCCCGAACCATTTCATCATATTCATTCTTTGACAAAGGGTAGGATTTTTTACAATCTTTACAAAGAGTTCGGGCCAGACGCTGAGCAAGGATGCCCAGGATAGCATCGGCAAAATTGAAAGGATCCATCCCCATATCGAGGAGCCGGGTGATACTCTCCGGAGCGCTGTTTGTATGCAGGGTTGATAACACCAGGTGGCCGGTAAGCGACGCCTCAATGCCGATTGATGTTGTTTCCTTGTCACGCATCTCGCCGACCATGATAACATCGGGATCGGCTCTTAAGAATGAACGCATCGCAGCAGCGAAATCGTATCCTTGAACCTGTCGCAATCCTCGTTGGGTGATTTCCACGGGGTCTTCGGCCGTCCAGATCTTGGTTTCGGTCTTGTTGATATATGCCAGGGCAGAATGGAGGGTGGTGGTTTTGCCGGAACCGGTGGGACCGCATACAAAGATGATGCCGTAAGGTTGAGTGATGATACTTATAAAGTTGTCGTAATTGTTCTTTGAAAAACCCATATTAGCAAGGGGTATCGGTTCACCGGCAGAAAGTATACGCATGACAACATCTTCCATCCTCCCCGCGGTTGGAACAGTTGCCACCCGAAGTTCAATGTCCAGGCCGCCGTACCTTTTGAATTTGATCTTTCCGTCCTGGGGTTTGCGGCGTTCTGCTATATCAAGATCGGACATGATCTTTATACGTGATACCACTGCATTTCTATAAGCATAAGGAATAGTCTGGTATACCGTACAATCACCGTCCACCCTTATCCGAACCTGGGTATTCTCCTTTCCTGGGTAGGGCTCAAGATGAATATCGGAAGCACCCCGGTTATGGGCATCAGTAATAATTTTGTTGACAAGCTGCACTACAGCGCTGTCCTCCTCACCCAAGGCGGATTCGGCCTCTTCTAGTGTTTTTTCATCAGTGGTAAAGAGATTGATACAATCGAGGATATCCTGTTTTAATGCTACGTTAAACGTAATCGACGTGCCTGCAAAAAGGGACTTTATTTCGCTGACTTTCTGAAGATCTTGCGGGTTGTCTATGGCGATAACAACCTTATCATCTTCCGTGCGTACTGGGACCCAGACATTATTACGCAAAAAAGGCACTTTCAAACCGACAAGCAGGTCGCTAGGAATCGGTAGATTTTTATTATATTCTACATAGGGGACATTATAAAATTTACTGAGAGAGTTGAGAACATCCTGTTTTGAAACTTTAAGTTCCGAAATCAAAACATTTTCAATCGGTGTTTTTCTCTCCCTTGCATCAGCGATGGCTTTGTCGAGTTCTTTCTGGGTTAGAATATGATTTTCCATAATATGATCAAACTTGCTGGGTCTGGCCTTTGCCATCCGCCTCTGGTTATACAGAGCTATGCCCAGTATTTTCGCCAACTCTGCCACGGATTGCTCATCGATATTTGCAAATGAGCCGCCGTCTTTGCGGTTTATCAGCTGGATCGCGCCAAGAAGAAACTTCTTGAATATGACCGGAACAACAAGAACCTGCTTGGTTTTAAAACCAGTTTTTTTATCCCAGCTTTTATCGAATTTCAGATCAGGGTCGATGGAAGCCAGTTCCTTTTTATTATAAACATCTTTAATATTTATGAGCTTTTGCTTTAAAGCAGAACATCCTGCTATACTGGTGTTTGATACAGGAATTCGGATTTCTCCGATCTCATCTCCGGATACAAAACGTGATACTAGCTCCCGTTTTTTCCCGTCGACCACATAAACGGTAATTCTTTCCGCATCAAAAATACTGGTAATTTCGTCTTTCAGGTCAACCAGGATCTCATCCACATTAGAAGCAGCATATATCTTGCTGCAAATTTCCTGGATATCTTTTATGTATTGAACCTCGGATTTGTGATGCTGGTCTTTTCCAGCCATAGCTTTGGAACTAGTAGAATTTTGTAACATTTTTAATACCTACGTTGTTATAATATTAAAGTTGCAAATTATGTGTCTGAACTTTTCCCATCTAATTTCCGATAATTATCATAAATTTTCTTTGACCCTCCGCCTACAAGCAAAATACCCAAAAGGTAAAAACAGAAACGTATATAAACCATAGCCGAAGAAAATTGCTCGATCTTTTCAATTCTGGGCATTACCTGAGGTATCCTGAAAAACACAGCTGCTCCAGCAAAAACAAGTGCAACACCCCAAATTATTTGAACAAATGTTTTGTTTCTGCCATTAGAACCATCTTGATTATTAACTGATTTTTTAAGATCCGTCATTGATTGTTCTGTTAATATTTATCATATAAGCTACTTCAAGATTGTTTATGCAGATTTTATGGATAATATAGTACGAAAAATCCGATTTTGTCAAATGTTAACCAAATCGGCAAGAATCAAAACATTGTTGCGGGAAAAATAAATAAGGAGTTTAAAAAAACGAGAATGATAAAATTATCCGCCCAGGTAAACCTCTTTTACCTTTGGGTTGTCCAGAAGTTCGCTGGCCAAACCCTCTAGAACGATTTTTCCGTTCTCAAGCACGTAGGAATAATGGGCAACTTTAAGGGCTGTTTTGGCATTCCAGCAGTTGAATGACGTCAAAAATCTCTCGAACGATTAATGGGGCAATACCCATGGAAGGTTCATCCAAAAGTAGAAGTTCAGGTCGGGCCATTAAGGCACGAGCAATGGCCAACATCTGCTGTTCACCACCGGAAAGGGTGCCGGCAATCTGCTTGGATCGTTTTTCCAGGATAGGAAACATCTGATAAACGTGCCCAATTCTTTCCTTTATTTCAAGGCGGTTGCTTTTTTTATAATAATGATAAGCTCCGAGATGGATATTATCCCGCACCGTTAGATGCGCAAAAAGTTGTCTCCCCTCCGGAACCTGAGAGATACCCAGGCTAACAATTCTGTAGGCCGGTCGGCCGGCAATGTTCTGATCCTTATAAAGGATACGGCCCTTATTGATCTTCATTAAACCGGAAACAGACTTTAACAGAGTAGATTTGCCGGCTCCATTGGTTCCGATGATGGAAACTATCTTTCCCACGGGCACTTGTATGGAGACATCTTTAAGCACGCGGAAACTGCCATAAGAGGCGCTGAGTTTATCAATCTTAAGCATGTTTAATCATCGCTTCCTAAATATGCCTCAATGACCTTCGGGTTGTTCCGGATCTCTTCGGGTGTTCCCTCGGCAATTCTTTGGCCATAGTTGAGTACAACTATTTCATCCGAGATGTTCATGACCACCTTCATGTCATGTTCCACAAGTAAAACGGTGATCCCTTTTGCATTGATGGCCTTTATCAGGGAAGATGCCAGGTGAGTCTCGGTTTCATTAAGGCCGGCCGCAGGTTCGTCAAGGCAGATCAGTTCCGGTTCACTGGCCAGTGCACGTCCGATTTCCAGCATCTTCTGCTCACCCAGGGGCAGACTGTCTGCCGGTTCATCGAATTTGCCGTCAAGGCCGATAAACTTCAGGATCTTCATTGCACTGCTTTGTATCTGCTCTTCTTTTCGTCTGGACTGTGGCAATCCGTGTATGGCAGCCAAGCATGACATTTTCAAGGACTGTCATATTGTCGAACAGCTCCATTGTCTGAAAAGTTCGGGAGATTCCACGATCTGCAATACTGTGGGCTTTGAGATGTTCGATGGGTTGGCCATTGAACCGAACCTTCCCTTCCGTTGGAGGAAAAGAACCTGTAATGACATTAAATAGAGTTGTCTTACCTGCTCCGTTTGGGCCGATAATTGCCTTAATTGTTCCTCTTTTGACCTTGAAATTAAGGTTGCTAAGAGCCATTAGTCCGCCAAAGGCCATGACAACGCCCTGTACCTCCAGAAGATTCTCCTCCCGAACATCATTCATATTACATCTATCTCCTGAAAAAGTCTTTTATAATTCCCGGCACCCCTACTAGTCCATTGGGGAAAAAGATTGTGATTATAAGCAGGATGGCGCCATAGACAATGACCTCAAGTTCCTTGAAATAATGCAGCCATTCATAACTCATAAAGGTGATCAGGCCTGCTCCGATGATGGCCCCCCAGATGTTATGCATCCCGCCGAGAGCGATCATGATCAGAAGTTTAATGGAAAAGAAAAGGTCAAATGTGGATGGATTTATAAAATTAAGATAATGGGCATAAAGACTTCCGGCCAAAGACGCTAGAATGGCCGAGTAGACAAAGACAATTATCTTAAATCTGGAAATGTCCACACCCATGGCACTGGCAGCCGGTTCACTTGAATGGATAGCCCTTAAGGCACGCCCTGTGCCGGATTGAATTATATTGATAGTAAAGATAAAGGCGGCAAGGCGGCAAAGACAAAGCCCCAGACCAGGTAGAAATAACTTACTGCCGAATCAAACTCAAACCCGAACAGGCTTAAACCCGGAATTCCTGACATGCCATCCGGACCGCCGGTCCACTCAATCTCTTCATTGAAAATGATATAAATTATGATCCCAAAGGCGAGAGTTGCCATTGCCAGATAATGGCCTTTCAACTTGAGTGAAGGCGCTCCAACCAAAATGGCCACGACAGCGGCAATAATCATGCCGATAAACATACAGAACCAGGGATTCAAGCCGTATCGAACAGTCAGTATGGCGGAGATATATGCTCCGATACCAAAAAAAGCCGCGTGACCAATCGATATTTGGCCGGCATAACCCATCAGGAGGCTGAGACCGATGGTGATCAGGCAGTAAATTCCCGCAAAGACCATTATGTCGGTATAATGACTTATGGCGGAAATT
>JAFDJC010000363.1:7181-7712 GCA_019307665.1 Deltaproteobacteria bacterium
AAACCTTTTGATCCTGCTGATCTCTATGCTTCCGAAAATCCCACTGGGCTTAAAAAACAAGACAACCAAAAGAACAATCAATGCAAAGGCATCCTTGTACCCGGATGAAATCAGTCCGGCTCCAAAAGACTCGATGGTTCCAATAATCAGACCGCCAACGACCGCGCCCGGAAAACTACCCAGTCCCCCTAGAACAGCGGCGCCGAATCCTTTAACAGCCAGCATAGCCCCACGGTCATATTCCATAAGTGAGATAGGGGTTACAGTAATACCCGCTACAGCTCCTATACCAGCCGAAAGAGCAAAGGATAAAAGAATCATCCGCTTGACATTGATACCTGTCAGGCTTGCCGCATCAGCATTGTCTGCGCAAGCGCTCATTGCCTTGCCAGTAATTGTACGATCAAAAAAAATGGAAAGGACGATGACAGTAATGATCAAAAAGCCGATGACCCAGAAATACTGTGGTTGGATGACGGCTCCAAATACTGTGATGGGATTACGTCCGGAAAAAGCGGGAAGGTCAAAAGG
>JAFDJC010000148.1 GCA_019307665.1 Deltaproteobacteria bacterium
TAATGATCAGGATTTGCAGGATCTATGGTCTCGACATAAAGGTCCTGTGCATCGCCGTATGCATTGGTCGCACCTATTGCAAAGTGATCTGTTCTGCCGATTATCATTCCAGGAAGGCCGGGGATGATCACGCCGACAGCCCTTAAGTCAGGTGTAATCAGTCCGCACGGATACCAAGGCCCCGGAAGGATGCTCGATTTCAAATGCGGATCATTTGCCACAACAGGTTTCCCATTTGGCGAAAAATCAGGCGCTACAGCCCAGTTATTGCTTCCTATCTCAAGCTGCCGGTCTTCAAAAAATGAAGCGATAAATTTATCAGAAATCAGGTTAAGATTAAATGGTTGCTGTAAAGATGAAAGTCCGCCCCCTTTAATATCATCAGGGCCAATGTCATCAGGGTCGTCAGGATTTATGTTTAACGGGAATATCTCTTCAGCTTTTTCAGTACCGAGTTTCTCAACAAGCATCTGTGTGACAACTTCACTTTTGAGATTAGCAGCGGAATTCCATCCCATAAAATAAAGAATCGCAAGGGAATCTTCAATGGTCCACAAGCCTGGTTCTATTCCTGCGAGCTTGAATTCAAGCGGATATGCTTCTTTTCGTGTCTTTATGAAAGTGTTCACGCCTTTAACATATTGCTGAAAAAACCTTTTGTCTTCGGATGATAATATCTTTGCATGTTTTTTTGCATTTCTCAGAAACCCGATAGTTCTCATCCTGGTATCAAGTTTGCGAGCTTTTTCTCCTGCGAGTTCGGAGATTCTTCCTTCAGCAAAAAGACGTGTCAGCTCCATAAGAAAAAGTCTGTCCTGGGCTGTTACAAATCCCTGGGCAAACATCAGGTCGTCTATGTTTTGGGCATAGATATACGGCATTCCTTTTTCATCCCTGAGTACCGTAACTTGTTCTTCAAGCGGTTCAAGGGTTAATTCTCCCTCGCGCTGAAAACTGTTAAAAGCTGAACAGCCTGCAATGATCTGAATAAGAACTATAAGGATACTTCCTAATAGGAAAGGGCATTTTTGAACAACTTTCATTGTCAGTTTCTCCTTATATCGTGTTTTTCATGTTAGTGTTTGGGTTTTTCATGTTGATGGTTTGGATTTATAGTTGCTTAAATATGCTTCCATGGCCTCCTGCTCAATCTGTCTTCCCTGATCCTGGTATCTCGGTGAAAAATGGAAAAGCATTAAGTTCTTGACCCCGGCCCTGCCGGCTATTTCACCTGCACAACGGGCCGTGAGATGACATTTCTCTTGAGCGACTTCCTTTTCTTTTTCAAGAAATGCCGCCTCAATATAAAGGTGCTCTGAGTTTTTGGCAAAATCGATAATCCTATTCACATTTTCCCGGCTGCATACTGAATCGACAATATATGTAATCTTCTGTCCCGGTGTAATTCTTGCTATCTTTTCAGTAAGTTCACCGAGGAGAAATGTTTTCCTGTTCCCGCAGCCTACCTCAAACATCGAATCCATTGGCTTTTGTTCAAAGAGCGCTTTTTTAAAATCCTTCAACCATGGACCGATGTCAAGACCCATATCGTATATAGCTGTTTTTTTAATATTTACATGAAACCGTTCTTCAAGTTTAAAACCGAGACAATCGATACCGTGGTCCAGTATAACGGCCGAAACAGAAAAAGACGGCTCGTCAAGAAGCTTTCCGGTAAACTTTTTTTCCATGCCGTCTTTTGTGGCCATAAATCGGTCCTTACAGTGGTATTGTCTCGTCAGCAGGCTATTCTCTTTGACTTCGGTTGCTTCAATAAGTAAACTGTCTTTGTAGTTATCGACCAGGTTCCATTCAAACCCTGCAAGTTTTCCCTCAATATGCTTTAAAAACCCCTCGGGACCGAAAATGCAGAGCTTTTTATCACGGCCGAGCATCAAGCGTAGCATTGTATCGAAACCGATGAAGTGGTCCATATGTGCATGGGTTACAAAACAGTGGGTGATTTTCAGAATGTCTCTTGGGGAGAGTGCGTCGATATTACCAAGATCAAAAATGACAGCCCTTTTTTCAAAGCGAAAAGGTATAAAAAGTCCCGGGTCTTCAAATTGATCATTTATAAGCCTTGGAAGAAAAGTGGCCGGCATTATGATGGCAGATGCTTTTTAACCTGCTGGTTAATACAATTATAGATCTCTTCATCTGAACCAAAAATATCAATGACATCTTTATGATCAATCATTGTTTCTATAATAAAAGCAGTAACAAAAAGACTCACTACATGTGGCTGAGGGACAACATGTCTAAATGGCGCGCACTGATAGTC
Organism: Deltaproteobacteria bacterium; assembly: GCA_019307665.1. Classification (GTDB taxonomy): domain Bacteria; phylum Desulfobacterota; class Desulfobacteria; order Desulfobacterales; family SURF-7; genus JAFDJC01. The sequence goes on from JAFDJC010000148.1 coordinate 2,285, forward strand.
GATATCGAAATCTTCCATATGGCTTAACCGGTCCAGGCACTTCGAGATCTGTTCTTCAAGCCCGTTTTTATTTGTGGTTTCCACAAGTTCTGTTTCAATTAGTTTCATGGCAATTGCATTGCTTAAAGGTTCGAGGCAATCACGAATACCCGACAATGCCATTCTACGGAATCGTTCCTTTGATGACTCTATCTGTGAGAGAATTTTTGATTCACGGTTGCTGGGTCGAAATATTTTTGACATCAATCCCCCTTTACTTTAAACCGACATATATTGATCGTTAATTCAGATACTTATCCGAAAAAACGTATTCCATTCCCAATAAATACATATTCAAAAATGAAACATACTGTAAGAGGTAATTTAATAACAAACCTTGCAATATTGCAAGAAAAAATTTAGATGTATGTTAGAAACAAATAAACTTTCCTCCGGGTTGTCCGGGTCAGGAGTCAATATGCCGAAAAAAAAAGCCGGTAAGCTTGTTCCCATCGGAAAAAGAATTAAAAAAGTAAGAACACAAAAAAAAATTACATTTGACCGGATGGCAAATGAAACCGGTTTGTCAATCGATTACCTGAAAAAAATAGAAGCCGGAGACACGATTCCACCCGTTGGCACCCTCTTACAAATTTCAAGAGCTCTTGACATAGATTCGGAGTTTTTTCTTAAAGAAGACAGCTCGATCCAGGAAAAACGGGCAAAAGCCCATACCAAAAGAACCGACAACTATGCATATACCACCCTTACCCCAGGGGCTGAAAATAAACACATGAAAGCCTTTCTCATTAAAATTGAGGCCTTGCAGGAGCACAAAGGAGTTGGCTATCAGCATGACGGAGAAGAGTTTATCTATGTTTTAAGCGGTAATATAGAAGTTGCCGTCGGCGATCATATTAATACACTTAAAAAAGACGAATCGCTTCATTTCAACTCCGGCATCAAGCATAAATTGAAGAATATTGGAAAAAAAAACGCGGAACTGGTTGTCGTTGTTTACAGCCCTTAGTCACTTTTATCTCTTCCGGTTTGTCCGGTAAAGGGGGAATCGTTGTTATATAAACTTACCAATGAACAGCTGATGATCCAGTCGATGGTCAGGGAATTTTCAAGAAAAGTTGTAGCTGGGACAGCTGCAGAGCGTGACAGGACCAAAGAGTTTCCGGCTGAAAATCTGAAAAAGATGGGTGAACTGGGGCTTATGGGGATGATGGTGCCGCCGGAATATGAAGGCCAGGGCGCAGATACAATAAGCTATGTGCTCGCCCTTTCAGAGATAGCCTATTCGTGCGCATCGACCGCTGTGGTAATGTCTGTGCAAAACTCAATTGTGTGTGAAAGTATAAACAAATTCGGCACTGAAGAGCAGAAAGAAAAATTTTTAAAACCGCTTGCATCAGGCAAAGTTATCGGCGCTTTTGCTCTGACTGAACCTGAGGCTGGTTCAGATCCTGTAAGGCAGTCCGCTACTGCTGTTCGGGACGGTGATTATTATGTCCTGAACGGTGACAAACGTTTTATTACATCAGGAAAGAATGCAAAAACAGTAATTGTCACGGCAAAAACCGATGAGTCAAATCAGCATAAGGGCATCAGTGCATTTATAGTAACAAAAGGAACACCAGGTTTTATTGTCGGTAATGTTGAAGAAAAAATGGGGCTGCGAGCATCAGATACGACTGATCTTATTTTTGAAGACTGCCGTGTTCCTGCCGAGAATCTTTTAGGCGATGAAGGCGATGGTTTCAAGATTGCAATGACCGGTCTTGACGGCGGCAGAATCGGCATCGCAGCTCAATCTGTAGGTCTTGCCCAGGCAGCTTTTGATGAAGCTGTAAAATATGCAAAAAAACGAAAACAATTTGGACAATCTATTTCCAAATTTCAGGGCCTTAGATGGAAAATTGCAGATATGGCTACGGAAATCGAGGCTGCAAGACAGCTGATGTTTCTTGCAGCCTCCATGAAAGATCGAGGCGAAAAGTATACCACCCAAGCTTCCATGGCAAAGCTTTTTGCTTCCGAGATGGTTAACAGGATCGCAGCCACGGCTTTACAGATGCACGGCGGATACGGCTTTATAAAGGATTATCCGGTTGAAAGACTCTACAGAGACGCCCGTGTATTTACAATTTATGAGGGCACTTCGGAAATACAGAGAATAGTGATTTCCAATAATATTCTTAAAGATAAACGCAAGCTCTAAGTCTCATTTTTCGTGATTCCCAGGAGTTTAAGTGTTATTGTTCCCATTCTGTCGACTTGTTCTTTTATTTTACAAATCTTTTTATACATTTGATCATCTTCAGGAACTTTGTGAAGCAATAATTCGGAAATACCGGAAAGTATCTGCAGCGGCTGATTAAACTCATGACACACCGTACCAGTCATTTCCAGCATGCCTTTGAGTTTTTCTCGTTCACCCATCTTATTTTGCAACTCTAATATCCTACGCCCCACATTGATACGAGCTCGCAGTTCTTCGGGCCGGTACGGTTTGGTGATATAGTCGTCTATAGTAACCGCATTAATTAATGCGGTTACTATATAATACAAAAAGCCATATTTTTTTCAAAGTTAATCAGTCTTTAATTTTAGTTTTTCTGGAGTCCTAAACTTCTTGTGCTCGCGCATCCGGACAACGGGTTGTCCGGGCCACTCAAATATGCATCAATTATTTCTATTTGAAACAGAAAAATTTTTGGGAAAGTTCAGTGATTACCGGTTGACCTTGGTTCATATTGTGTGATAGGTTGCGTAGTTTTTACGACGTTATCAAATTGAAGAGAGGATATAGAATGGCCGGAAAAGGGAAACAATCTGATTATGAAATAACATTTTTCAGCAGAGGAGGCCAGGGCGGTATCACATCCTGCCAACTCTTGGCCCAGACAGCCTTTATAGAGGGGTTTAAGGATGTGATGTCAATCCCCCAGATCGGTGCCGAACGAAGGGGCGCAGCAATAAGGGCCTTCCTTATTATTTCGAAAAAGGAAATCCGTAAAATCTGTGCCGTCACAAACCCCGACATAGTAATGATTCTCGATGAGTCGTTGATGAATTTACCAGCTATCGTAAACGCCATTCCCAAAAAAAACTGTAAGGTCATTGTCAATGCTGAAAATTTAAAAGGTGATACCAGGCTCTCCCGGGATATTGAACTTTATTCTTTTCCGGGAACCTCCATTGCTCTGAAGCTTAATTTAATGCTGGAAGGGTCTCCCCTTGTCAACGTGCCGATTCTTGGTGCATTTTCAAAAGCGACCGGCCTGGTTTCAAAGAACTCCCTTTACACCGTACTAAAAGATAAATGGGGCAGCAGAGCGGCAAGGAATATCAAGGCAATCGAACTCTCTTATGATAAAATAGTAAGAGTTAACTAAGGAACGAATTCAAGATGAAAAAAACCAGAAGCAAATCTCACGGCAGAAAAATTACTGTCTATAAATCATGGAAGGAACTGCCTTGTGTCCCTGTTTCCATGCCGTCAAAGGGAAGTATCGGAGAGACCGGAGACTGGCGGACATTCAGGCCGGAGATCGATGAAAAAAAATGCAATAAGTGCGGTATCTGTTATGTATACTGCCCGGACGGTGTTGTTATATTCAAGGAAGGCGCGGTTCCTACAATCGATTATACATATTGCAAGGGTTGCGGAATCTGTATGGTCAAATGCCCTAAAAAGGCGATTGAAATGATCAGGGAACGCCAATAGGTTAATCTCGAAGCAGGACAGGTTTAAAATGAGCAAAAAGAAAAAAACAGAAAAAGATAAAGAGCAGACGATTATCATGTCCGGTAACTATGCTTCTGCATGGGGCGCCAAGTGTTCCCGTGTTCAGGTAATTAGCGCATATCCGATTACACCCCAGACAACTGTAGTGGAAAAATTGTCTGAATTTGTCGATCATAAGGAGCTGGACGCCAACTACATCAGGGTGGAATCAGAGCATTCTGTTATGGCATCCCTGGTTGGAAGTTCCATGACCGGCGCAAGATCTTTTTCAGCCACTTCAGGTCAGGGGCTGCTTTACATGGCCGAAATGGTTCACTGGGTCTCATCATCAAGACTGCCGGTGGTTACAACGATCGCCAGCAGAGGTATTGCACCGCCCTGGAATATCTGGGCCGAATATACGGATATTCTTTCTATAAGGGACTGCGGGTGGATCATCCAGTTTGCTGCAACACACCAGGAGATCTTCGATTCAGTGTTGATGAGCTATAAAATCGCTGAAAATGAAGGCGTAATGCTGCCTTATTTTATCGTATACGGCGGGTTTTCTCAAAGTCACACCAGCAAGCCGGTGCGTATCCCGAGGCAGTCTGACATTGACCGTTTTTTACCGCCGCCGCCTGAAAAAGGATGGTCTCATCTCAACCTCGATCCCGACAACCCAATTACTCATGGCAATTTACTGATGCCGACCCAGGAATATCTCGATTTTCGATTCCTAATCCATGATTCAATGATGAAATCAAAAAAAACAATACACAAGACCATCAAAGAATTTAAAAAGGCGTTCGGCAGAAATTACAACGGACTGGTTGAACAGTACAAGTGTAAGGATGCGGACATCGTCATGATCGCTTACGGTGCACTGGCAGAGCAAAGCAAACTTGCTGTAGACGAACTGCGCGCCAAGGGCAAAAAAGTAGGCCTTTTCAAGTTGCGATATATCAGACCATTTCCCGACAAAGAACTGCTGGATTTGTTTGACTCGGGTGTAAAGGTTATCGGCATTGCCGATCAGGCGACCGCTTTTGGCAATCCCACCGGCGGACCGGTTTCTACTGAAGTTATGTCTCTTTTAGGCCAGGCGAAAAGAAAGATAAAAGTTCTTCCGATCATATGGGGCCTGGGCGGCCGTGATGTTACCGTGGAGGAACAGATCAATATTTTCAAACAGCTTATCCGGATTAAAAATAAAAACGAATATCCAACAGATGATTCCTTTCAGCACGGAACAGTCTGGCTGGGTTTAAAGACGGGAGCATAGACGTATGGTTACAGTCAAGGAACTGATTCAAACAGAAAGCACTAAACCTGAACTGTTTAATTCAGGCAGTTCAGCCTGTGCCGGATGTGCCTCGATATTGGCATTGAGGTGGGCTCTGAAAGCACTTGGACCTAAGACAGTTGTTGTATCGCCCGCATCATGTGCAAATGTTTATATCGGCATATGGCCGAAAGCATCATCTGAAGTACCGTATATTAACATGGCATTTGCAGCCGGTGCTTCTGCTGCTGCAGGTGTTGTCGCCGGATACGAAGCCCTTGGGAAAAAAGACATTAATGTGCTGACATGGGCAGGAGACGGCGGCACCGTTGATATCGGCATCCAGGCGCTCAGCGGAGCCATAGAGCGCGGCACTAATTTTATTTATACGTGCTATGACAATGAAGGCTATATGAATACCGGCACCCAACGAAGTTCTTCTACGCTAAAGCATACAAAAACAACCACTACGCCTTTGGGAAAAAGCATGCATAAAAAAGATATAGCCCAGATTATTGCGGCCCACGATATACCTTATGTAGCGACCTGTGTCGCAACTGATCCACAGGATG
>JAFDJC010000364.1 GCA_019307665.1 Deltaproteobacteria bacterium
ATCCTTTAGCCGTCGTTGAAGCTAAAAAGACCTATACTGATTCCAGAGTCGGTAAAGAACAGGCGAGAAACTACGCTGAGAAAATTCAGAAAAACAGCAATAGGGATATGCCTTTTGTATTTTATACAAACGGGCATGATATTTATTTTTGGGATACGGAAAGGTATCCGCCCCGAAAAATTTACGGTTTCCCCACAAGAGCGGATCTGGAACGGACTCAGTTCCTGAGAGATAACGGCAATCCCTTGTCAGAGGAAATGATCAAACCGGATATTTCAGGCCGACCCTATCAGCTCCAGGCCATCAGGGCGGTTCTTGAAGCGGTTCAGAAAAAGCACCGCAAGTTCCTCCTTATCATGGCAACGGGTTCCGGAAAGACCCGCACCTGCATCGGGCTTATTGATGTATTAATGCGGGCAAACTGGGTGCAGCGTGTTCTGTTCCTTGTGGACAGGATTGCTTTGCGTGATCAGGCCTTAAGCGCTTTTAAAGAGCACCTTCCCAATGCGCCCACATGGCCGCAGCAGGGGGAAACGACGATCGCCACAGACAGACGGGTATATGTGAGCACCTATCCCACCATGCTCAATATCATTGAAGATGATACCGACGCACTTTCCCCCCATTTTTTTGATCTGATTGTGGCAGATGAAAGCCACCGTTCCATCTATAACGTCTATAAGAACATATTTGATTATTTTGACGCCATACAGCTCGGCCTCACCGCCACACCTACGGATAAAATAGACCATAATACCTTTAAGCTGTTTAACTGCGAAGACGGCCTTCCCACATTCGCCTATACCTATGAAGAAGCGATAAATAATATCCCGCCCTATCTCAGCGATTTTGAGGTTTTGAGAATCCGCACCCGTTTTCAACAGAAAGGAATAAACAGAGATACGATTCCGGATGCAGAGAAAAAACGGCTTATTGCCCAGGGAAAAGATCTCGATGATTTCAATTATGAAGGAACCGAGCTGGAAAGGCGTGTTACCAATAAAGGCACAAATACGCTGATAGTCAGACAATTTATGGAAGAATCCATAAAAGATCATAATGGTGTGCTTCCCGGCAAAACAATTTTCTTTGCCATAACCCGGAAGCATGCGTACCGACTGGTTGAAGTCTTTGACAAGCTGTACCCGGAATATAAGGGCCGGCTTGCCCGTGTCATCATTTCAGGCCAGAAAGGCGTGCATGGCAAGGGCGGCCTGCTGGACCGGTTTAAGAACAGCGACATGCCGCGTATTGCCGTGAGTGTGGATATGCTGGATACGGGCATTGATATCCTGGAACTGGTGAATCTTGTTTTTGCCAAACCAGTCTATTCCTATACAAAATTCTGGCAGATGATCGGCCGCGGCACCCGAATTCTTGATCCGGACCACATGAAACCATGGTGTCTTGAAAAGGATAAATTCCTGATCATGGACTGTTGGGAAAATTTTGAATATTTCAAAATGAATCCCAAGGGCAAGGAGACAAAACACCAGGTGCCCCTGCCGGTGAGGCTGTTTAAAGCACGTATCAATAAACTCAAGGCCGCATTGGAAAAAGATGAGGGGGCACTCGTCAGTAAGGTAATAAACGCCTTGAGAAATGACATAAGCAGTCTGCCGGAAAATTCCGTTATTGTGATTGACAGCAAATCGGACCTGGCAAAAACAGAAGATGACAGTTTCTGGAATACGCTTTCGGATAATAAGATTAAATTTCTGGAAAATAAAATTGCACGTGTCATGCGGGCGCTGTCAAATGCAGATTTTAAGGCCATGTGTTTTGAGTTGGATGTCACTGATACCGCAACAACCCGTATCCTGGGTGACAAAGATAAGTTTGAGACCCTGCAAGCGGGAGTAATCGAACAGGTGGCAGAACTCCCGCTTTCTGTAAATATTGTTGCCAAAGAAAAAGCATTGATAGAGCAGGTCATTCAGTCTTCATTCTGGAATAAGGCGGATGTTAATGCGCTTGATGAAAGTCTGGATGAAGTCATAGCAAAGCTCGCCCCTTTAATGAGATTCCGCCAAGGGGAGCGTCTGGATGAAGAAAAGATAGATATTCGGGATATCCTCACAGTAAAGGAATATATTGAGTTTGGCCCGGAAAATGAACGCATGATGGTCAATCAGTACCGTGAAAAAGTCGAGCAAATGATAAAAGCCCTTGCAAACACAAATCTGGTTTTGAAAAAGCTTACAACCGGCAGAACTCTCACAAAAAAAGAGATCGAAACCCTTTCCGATCTTCTGGAAAAACAGGACCCCTATGTTACGGAAGAACACCTGCGAAAGATCTATGACAACAAAAAGGCAAAGTTCATACAGTTCATAAAGCATATCCTGGGTCTGGAGAAATTGGCATCATTTTCAGAGACGGTTGCAAATGCCTTTGATGATTTTATCGCCAAACACAACGACTATACCGAGCAGCAGATCCAGTTTTTATTGACGCTCAAAACCTATATTCTGCGAACAGGGGATGTGAAAAAGAAAGACCTGATAAATGCGCCTTTTACTCAGCTCCACCCGCAAGGCATTCGAGGTGTTTTCAGGCCTGCGGATATAGATGAAATATTGGAGATGACTCATCAATTGGTCGCTTAAAGAAAGAGCAAAACCTTTTACCGCTGAGGACGCCGAGGGGCGCTGGGGAAAACAAAAAGACAAAAACTCTGCGGTACTCTGCGTACTCTGCGGT
>JAFDJC010000365.1 GCA_019307665.1 Deltaproteobacteria bacterium
GACATCTTCGCCGCAAGCAGATAGGGATCGATGGGACTGGAACCAGGTGACATTCCGGGAGGCACAATAGCATATAGACCACGGCGAACGGATAGTATGCGTCCTTGCTGTCGGTGATATGTCAGCAGTGCATTGCGCGTCCGCCGGTTGATGGAATCTTTTCCTGCAAGGAAGACATCGAGCTCCTCAACGGTAAAAACTACGTGTTGAGAGAAAAAATCGTTCATTTTCACTTGATTGTCTCCATTTGACCATTTAGCGATAAATAAGTAATAATATTAGTTGTTTCTCGCTATGCTGTCAAGTTATATTTCCAAAAATTGACGTCACATCAAGATATCTCTAATTTATTTAGTGATATCTCGTATCTTTGTCAAGCAAGCATTCACCCACCCAGACTCCACATCACAGTACCGTAGGCTGTGATATATCTTGAAATTCATAAAGAAAGAGATAAAAAATGAAAGCAGAAAATGTTAAAGAGTTTTAGCTATTTTGGCTGGTTCAGGTTTTTGTATCCTGAATCTTACATCATGCATTGTGAATCGTGTTATACTAAGTTGCTCTCGGAATCAACGTCCCCTTTTACGGGTTCTTTCAATAACCTCCTTATACTCATCGAAACCATCTGGATCGATTGCTTTCATGCGAGCGCGCAGATCAATCATTTTACTATGGTCAATATTTTGCAAAAGCAATGCTTCAGCCAGATACAGCAGTCTGATAAACAGCAGTCCGTTTCCGACCGCGTCCCGAGTGGCATCCGAGGTTACGCCGGATATCAGATCCGTAATACATTTGATATAATTAATATCATCATAAGAAACGGTAATGATTTCCTGTTTCCATAATTCAAACGGGAGATGAACCCAGACAAGCTCCGAATTACTGATATGCCGCTTTAAATCCCGCAGCACATCTATGATCTGATTGTGCGGCAGAAAGCGTTCGCGGCATTGTAAAGGATTGTGGAAAAATGCCAATCCCAGATTTTTATAACTCAGCGGTTCATTGCCTTTCTCATGGTACGCAAACCCGGTCAGCTGGCGCAGGAAAGCATGCTCTCCGTGTTGGTCTATAAAGCCGGCAGCCGATTTAATAGCCTTATCATATTGCATGGTTTCAATATATACTTCTGCCGGATGCAGCTCGGGAATAATGTACTCACGGGGATCGTCATCTATTTTCTGGGTGATCGCCCGCATAAAACCTTTTTTCAAATAGCAAAACTCCGACGCCAAGGGCCTGAGGTATTTAATCTCCTCCAGCCGCACGGACAATTCGGCAAGTGTTTTCGCATCCATATGCTTTTCAGCGGCCAGAGCGGCTTGCAAATCAAAAACAGCATCTATTTTCTCATAGGTATCTTCCGTCTGATCCAATTTTGTGCTTAGTTCCCTAAGAGCTTTCCGCGCCCCGGTAAGATCAAAATCAGCCATTTTTTTCCGAAATGTGTTTTTCAGAATGTTATTTTCATCAAAAAGACTGAGCTGCATGGAAACTCCTTACCAAAATAAATTCCAAAAAATTTCCTTTTACCTATATACCTACAGGTAGTTCAGACCGTTTTCATCGGTCTTTAGTAATATGTTTTCTATCCTCTTTTTGAGCCGATAGGAAAACCGGTTGTTGCTTAACATCTTTTCCAGAGGATCAGAAATCTCTTCCAGGGGGCAACTTTCGAGAAACTGCAAAATGGATGAAATCCACTGCCTGGTAGTGTTATTCGACGGTAAATTATTTAATTCACCAAGTAAAAACTGTGTTAGTTTGGTCCTGAACTCTGAGTGCTCTGAATGCGCCAAGTGCACAAAATAACGGAAAACATCTTTTTTAAAGTGAACTTCCTCTCTTGTCTCTGGAGGAGGCAGCTGCTTTAAAAAGTTAAACAGTTCATGGAAGGCATCTTCATTTTCCTGGAAAATCAAAGAGCCCAGAGTAGATATGGCGGAAGCTCGTTCTTGGGGGTCAGGGTGCTTTAATTGTTTTGAATATTTTTCCACCGGAAGAGTTTTAAGGTCAATATTGCGGATTTGCTCTCTGAGGATAATCTCTTCCAGTTTTTCTTGACAGAACTGCCCGCTTTTAACAGTTTCCACAAGTTCTCGCCCGAATTCAGTGCCTTCATCAATTTCAAAGCTATCTTCCATCACACTGAAGTCAGGACAGGTATCGCGGTTGCCGTCAAACTTTTTGCGGTCAATCAAACTCTGGCAGCAAGCATAATTAGAATTGCCCAGTAGTTCATCAATAAACGGCTCAAATTCTTTATCATTCAGGCAGATACCGAATTCACTTGGCTCGTCCATAATTACTGGAAAAAAATGGTTACAGTTAAAACAGCTCCTATCCATTTCTTCCTTTGCCATTTCCTTTGACAGTTTTTTTCTGATTAAATTTTAGGAAGGTGGTGCATTATCAATCAATAAGTACAGTGCCCCCAGTTGTCTCTGGTCATACCTAATAAACTCGGCTTCATGCTTCCACCAGAGATTTTGATCCACAACTTCAGGAATCTTTTTTATAGAGATACTTCGTTATTCATGTTTCTACCATTATGGCTATTCCAATACCTAAATTTACTTCAACTCTCTTTTAATTTTAAAGCTAAAAGCCCTTCCTGATTACGATAAGATAATCAAGAACTAGAATGTCAAGGCTTTTGCCCGCATTAGTAAGTTGAGCGTGAA
>JAFDJC010000010.1 GCA_019307665.1 Deltaproteobacteria bacterium
GCATAATACCTTTATTAACCAAATCAATTTTACAAATTTTTATTTTAAATAGTTATAAATCTTTACGCAAGGAAAATGTTGAAGGATGTTGAAGGAATGAGAAGTTAACCGCGAGGATGGTATTTTTTGTGTATGCTTTTTAAATGTTCGTGTGCAACATGTGTGTATATCTGGGTAGTTGATATGTCGGCGTGGCCCAACATTAGTTGAACTGAACGAAGGTCTGCACCACCCTCAAGAAGGTGGCTTGCAAATGAATGCCTCAGGGAATGCGGGGAAACATGTTTTTTTATTTCCGCTATCACCGTATAGCGCTTCAATAATTTCCAGAATCCCTGACGTGTCATCGGCTTTCCGGCTCTTGCGATAAAAAGGTATCGGCTCATTACATTTTTAAGCAAAGCCGGTCTTGCGGTTTTAATATATACATCGATTCTGTTTTTTGCGAATTGCCCGATTGGCACAACTCGTTCTTTAGATCCTTTACCGAAAACCCTTACAAAACAGGCTTCTGTGTTAATATCTTGAAGTTTCATGTTGACAAGTTCGGTTACTCTAAGACCGGCTGCATAAAGCAGTTCTATCATTGCAGCATCTCTCAGACCTTTATGGGTTGTGGTGTCCGGTGTATCAAGGAGCGATTTTAATTCATCTTTTGACAGGACATCAGGCAGGGCTAACCCGGTTTTAGGAAGATCTACAACTGAAGTAGGATCGTGGTTTGTGATTTTTTCCTGGACAAGAAATTTATAAAAACCCCTCAATGATACAAGGTGTCTCGCTCTTGAAGTGGGTATCAATCCCTCTTTTCTCAACTCTATCAAATACTTCAATATCGCAGCGGTATCTGATTCGGAAATGTTGCTTATGCTGTTTTTTTTCAAAAAATCGATATGACGGATAAGATCCTTACTGTAAGCCTCAAGAGTATTTGAGGAGAGTCCTTTCTCTATTAAAAGGTAGTTTAAATATCGATCAATAATTACGTTAAAAGGCAGCATCTGTTTTTAGCTTTTTTTAGCTTTGGTTTGGACATTAATCAGCTATACACCTAAAACTTAGTATATTTGATATGAAATTTTTTTCAAGCCTGTGGCGTGCGAATAATTTTACATTGGCTTCTAGCAGCCAACTGCAGTATAAGTGAAAATGCTATGTGCCGATACCGTTTTTAATGATATCAATTATGGCTGTAATCCAGGAATTGATTGTTTTTTTATCAGCATTATAAATTCCCAGGTCTGAATCAAGATGACGAACCGTATGTGTTTGAATGAAACGATCCATTATCGCATCAAGTATAAAACAGGCTTTGTCAACATCAAGATTATGCCTTAGCTCACCCTTTGCCTTTGCCTCTGTGAGAAGCGCCTGAAGGTATCCGTAGCTGTATTGTCTCAAGGACAGTAATATTTCATCTCTAAATGGAATTTTAGAATCAAAAAGCACGTTCAGATAGAGCCTGTATATCAGTGGATTATCCTTTAAAAAATTAATTCCTGCCCAGAGTGTTTTTTCAAGCCTTGAAAAAATTTCTACATCATCCGTGTTGTCGCGAATAGTCCTGAGACGATTTTTAACTAAATCGGTTGTTTTATTAAAAATAAACAGGAATAGCCCTTTTTTGTCACCAAAATATTGAAAGATGGAACCTTTGGCGATACCAAGTTTGTCAACTAACGTGTTGATACTTGCACTTGAATATCCTTTTTCACTGAACTCAAGCACAGCGGCTTTTGTAATCCTGTCCTGTTTGTCTTTTGGAAGATTCTGAAATGTTTTGTTAGGTATCGGTTTCATTTCTCCAAATACCATAAAAGCACAAAAAGTGTAAAGAAATATTGCTTGAAAGACATGGGTATCACTGCTATGATTCGTCCGACTTTCCATATGAGCGGTATTAAAAAAGAAAACGGAGAAAGAATGGATAACAAATTTAAAAAAACGATTCTTTGTATCGGAGCAGGTTATGTCGGAGGGCCGACAATGGCAATGATTGCCCATAAATGCCCTCAGTACAAAGTAAATGTTGTTGATATTAACCCTGAACGTATCGATCAATGGAATTCAGACAACTTACCGATATACGAACCCGGACTTCATGAAATTGTAGTCAGCGCACGCGGCATAAATCTTTTTTTCAGCACAGATGTTGAGAAAGGCATCAAGGAATCCGATATTATTTTTGTGAGTGTTAATACGCCTACAAAAACATTCGGAGTCGGGGCTGGAATGGCGGCAGATTTGCAATACTGGGAAAAGACGGCACGGCAGATTCGCAAGTATTCAGATTCGCCTAAAATTATTGTTGAGAAGAGCACACTTCCTGTCAAGACCGCCCAGGCAATGGAAAGGATTTTGACAGCAAAAGGTAAAAGTGTTCATTTTGAAGTACTTTCGAATCCCGAGTTCCTTGCAGAAGGTACTGCAATAAAAGATCTTGAAACGCCTGACAGGATTCTTGTGGGATCGAATGAAACGCCGGAAGGTTTAAAGGCTAGAGAAGAGCTGGTTAAGATATATGCTGAATGGATTCCAAGAGACCGGATCGTGACATCGAATATCTGGAGCAGTGAACTTTCAAAGCTGGTAGCCAATGCTTTTCTGGCCCAGAGAATTTCTTCTGTTAATGCAATATCAAGGCTTTGTGAAAAAACCGATGCAGATATTAATGAAGTGTCGTACGCAATCGGAATGGACAGCAGGATCGGCAATAAATTTTTAAATGCCAGCGTAGGTTTTGGCGGCTCTTGTTTCCAAAAAGACATTTTAAATCTTGTCTATTTATGCAGGGGCTATGGACTAACCGAGGTCGCTGATTACTGGGAGAGCGTCGTAAGGATAAATGACCATCAGAAAGAAAGTTTTGTATTAAACATGCTTACGGCAATGTTTAATACGCTTGCTGAAAAAAGAATCTGTCTTTTAGGATTTGCATTTAAAGCAGATACTGGTGATACAAGGGAGACGCCTGCATTATATATTGCAAAACAACTGTTGGAAGAGAATGCCGAACTTGTCATTTCCGATCCAAAAGCGCTTGAAAATGCAAAGAAAGATTTGAAAGGAGTCAATGGTAAAATAACATACCTGGAAGATCCCTATGAGGCAGCTTCGGGAAGTCATGCCGTCGCTATTGTCACAGAATGGGAAGAGTACAGGAATCTTAACTATGATAAGATATACAGCTCAATGCAAAAACCGGCTTTTTTATTTGACGGCAGGAACGTTGTCGACCATGAAAAGCTTTATCAGATTGGTTTTAATGTATATCCGATAGGTAAGCCGGCATTAACACATTTTTAGGAATTTTGTTTTCATTATGGAATATCACGACAGGAAAAGAATACTGGTTACAGGTGGCGCTGGATTTTTAGGTTCACATCTTTGTGATCGCCTTGTTGCGCAAAAAAATGATATTTTATGCCTTGATAATTTTTTTACAGGAACTAAAGGCAACATCTCTCATCTTTTAGATAAATCAAATTTTGAATTGATCAGACATGATCTTGTGCAGCCTCTTTTCCTTGAGGTAGATGAAATATATAACCTCGCATGTCCCGCTTCGCCTGTGCATTATCAACACAACCCGGTAAAAACAGTTAAAACCAGCGTGATGGGGGCGGTTCATATGCTGGGGCTTGCAAAGCGGGTAAACGCTAAAATTTTGCAGGCTTCAACAAGCGAAGTTTACGGTGACCCTGCGGTGCATCCTCAGAAAGAAAATTATTGGGGAAATGTCAATACCATCGGCCCTCGCTCATGCTATGATGAAGGAAAACGGTGTGCTGAAACCCTTTTTTTCGATTACTATCGTCAGAACAATGTAAACATCAGAATCGTCAGAATTTTTAACACTTACGGCCCGAGAATGCATCCCAATGATGGACGCGTTGTCAGCAATTTTTTTGTACAAGCCCTTAATAATGAGGACATCACTGTTTTTGGAGATGGCTCACAAACGCGTTCTTTTTGCTATGTTGATGATCTGATTGAAGGTATCTTAAGGATGATGAACGGTCAGGATGATTTTCCGGGACCGGTTAACCTGGGTAACCCGGGAGAATTTACAATTCTTGAACTTGCAGAAAAAATAATCGACTTGACCGGATCTAAATCCAAAATTGTTTTCAAACCTCTTCCGGAAGATGATCCGATGCAGCGTCAACCTGATATCAATCTTGCGGAAGAAAAGCTGGGCTGGAAGCCGGTTATTAATCTGGAACAAGGCCTTAAAAAAACGGTTAAATATTTTGAAAGCCTTGTTTCCGGAAAGAAACCTGTGGGAGGATAAATTTAATATGGGTAAGAAAAAAATAGCGCTGATTACCGGTATTACCGGTCAGGACGGTGCATATCTTGCAGAATTCCTGCTGGAAAAAGGTTATGAGGTGCATGGTATTAAAAGGCGCTCATCACTTTTTAACACACAGCGGATTGATCATCTCTATCGTGATCCGCATGAAGAAGGCGTGCAATTTAAACTCCATTATGGGGATTTAACCGATGCCACAAATATTATAAGAATTATACAGGAAGTCAGGCCAACTGAGATTTATAATCTGGCAGCACAAAGTCATGTACAAGTTTCTTTTGAAGCTCCTGAATATACGGCAAACACCGATGCGCTGGGAACGCTTCGTATTCTTGAGGCCGTCCGGATGCTTGGAATGGACAAAGATATCAGGTTCTATCAGGCGTCAACTTCCGAACTTTACGGTAAAGTTCAGGAAATACCCCAGACGGAAAACACACCGTTCTATCCAAGATCACCCTATGCATGTGCCAAACTCTTTGGTTACTGGTGTACGGTAAATTATCGAGAAGCCTATGAAATGTTTGCCTGTAACGGTATACTTTTTAATCATGAATCACCAATACGAGGAGAAACATTTGTTACACGCAAAATAACCAGAGCGGCTGCAAGAATTGCACTCGGTCTTGAAAACAGTCTTTATCTTGGGAATATGAATGCTCTTCGCGACTGGGGGCATGCAAAGGATTTTGTTCGTGCACAATGGCTCATACTCCAACAGGATGAGCCCGAAGATTTTGTAATCGCCACCGGCGAACAACACTCGGTCAGAGAATTTTGTGAGCTTGCATTTGCCGGGGTCGGAATTGTTCTGAAATGGGAAGGAGAGGGGACAGATGAAAAGGGGATTATTGATGACATTATACCATCAGATCTTATGAGCCAATATAAACCGTCAGCCGGTCTTGAGAAAGGGAAGGTTGTTGTTTCAGTTGATCCCAGGTACTTCCGTCCGACAGAGGTTGAAACGCTGCTTGGCAATCCAGCCAAAGCCCGTGAAAAACTGGGGTGGACTCTGGAGATTACATTTAAGGAAATGATTCGGGAAATGGTTGCAAAAGACCTTAATGATGCGTCACGGGAAGAAGTATGTATACGCAAAGGGTTTGAAATACCAAACAGTTTTGAGGCAAATATGTGATGGCTTCTCAATAACCCCGAGTCAAGGATATCTCATTTATAAATATCTGAAACTCGCTTTGCTCAGACACTCACCTATTTATAAATGAGACATCCTTGCCTCTCCCTGTTTTTTTGAGAACTTATATGTATGACATTTAAATATGTGATATTATGAAAAAAAAATCAAAGATATACTTAGCGGGTCACATTGGGCTGGTCGGCTCGACAATAATGCGGAAACTCGAATCTGAAGGATATTCCAACATTGTAACACGAGATCTCTCAGAACTCGATCTTACCCGGCAGACTGAAGTGGAAACTTTTTTTGCGCAGGAGAAGCCTGAATATGTGATACTTGCTGCTGCGAGGGTAGGGGGGATATTAGCAAACAATACATACCCTGCTGAATTTATTTATGACAATATCGCCATACAGACCAATATTATACATACAGCATGGAAGACAGGCGTGAAAAGGCTGCTTTTTCTGGGTTCATCGTGTATTTATCCCAGAGAGTGCCCTCAGCCGATGAAAGAAGAACACCTGCTTACCGGTCTTCTTGAAGCCACCAATGAGCCTTACGCCATAGCTAAAATATCCGGCATAAAAATGTGCCAGTCATATAACAGGCAGTATAAAACAAATTTTATGGCTGTAATGCCTACAAACCTTTATGGCAAAAATGATAATTTTAATCTTGAAACCAGCCATGTCCTTCCTGCCCTTATTCGAAAATTTCACGAGGCCAAAGTAGCAAATAAATTTAAAGCAGAGGTGTGGGGTACAGGAAAACCCAGGAGGGAATTTCTTTATGTCGACGACCTGGCAGACGCCTGCATCCGTGTGATGACGCTTGAGGATAAGGTTTTTTCTTCACTTCTAAAAGACGGGACAACTCCTCTGCTCAATATCGGTTCGGGAAAGGATATATCAATAAAAGAGCTCGCCTTTCTCGTAAAAGATATTGTTGAATTCCCGGGAGACATTGAATTTAACTCTGAAAAACCTGACGGTACTTTTCAAAAACTTCTTGATGTTTCAAGGATGAACAGCCTGGGATGGAAACCTGAAACAGGACTAAAGGAAGGGATTAAGAGAACATACAAGTGGTGTCTCGACAATTCGATATTTTAAATATGCATAATCCAAAACTGAAAGTAGATATTTGCGGGCTTGAACTAAAAAATCCTGTCATGACAGCATCCGGGACATTCGGATATGGGGAAGAGTTTGCAGATGTTGTAGACCTGAACCTTCTGGGCGCCATTATTGTAAAAGGTCTTTCCCTTAAGCCGTCTCCGGGTAACAAGCCGCCGAGGGTTATTGAAACACCATGTGGGATGCTGAATGCCATCGGTCTTGAGAATATCGGCATTGAAGCGTTTATAAAAAAAAAAATACCGTTTTTAAAACAGTTTTCAACACCGGTTATTGTTAATATCTATGGAAAAAGTGTTGAAGAATATGTTTTGCTTGCTTCAAAAATCAACGAAATAAAAGAGATTGCAGGAATTGAGGTCAACATTTCATGCCCAAATGTTAAAGCAGGCGGGGTAGCATTCGGAGTTGATCCTGAAATAGCATACACTGTTGTCAAGGCGGTAAGGACGCATACCGACAAACTCCTTATCGTCAAGCTTTCACCGAATGTGACCGATATTGCGATAATTGCAGAAAGTGTTGAAAAAGCCGGTGCTGATTCTTTGTCACTTATAAACACTATTACCGGTATGGCAATAGATATTGAAACGCGAACGCCAAAACTGGCAAATATTACCGGAGGCCTTTCAGGACCGGCAATCAAACCTGTTGCACTCAGAATGGTTTGGCAGGTTGCCCAAGCTGTCGATATACCGGTGATAGGGATCGGCGGGATTGTTACTGCAGAGGATGCATTGGAATTTTTAATTGCGGGAGCAACAGCCGTGCAGATTGGTACAGCCAACTTTATAAATCCCGGTGCAACTGTTGATATTATTGATGGATTAAAAACCTATCTGGTTGAAAATGGAATAGAAAGTATTGACGAAATAATCGGTACGATAGATATAATGCCTGAGCAGATTTAATTTCCGCCCAGGCATTATTATGACAATTTACTAAATATCTTCCAAAATTCTTTTTGCCCAATCCTTGAACCATTTATTATCACTGTTCTTAATTACTTTTTCACAAAGTTTTTTTGCTTCTGCTTCGTATTCATCTCCGCCTTCATCAACTAAGCATTCGGCAAGGTATACCGGTCCATCATCTTTTTTATTGAACCATTCTGTTTTTTGATATTCGCGAAAGTATTCAAGGGCTTTGTCATTATCTCTCATTACATAGGGAGGAAGGACATTCCAAAAACGGCCAAGAGCCAGCATCGGTCCGGCTTCTTCATACATTTTGTCTAGCTTATATGCTGTTTCGAAATTGGTTTGTGTTTTGTCTTTGAGCCCTTCTTTAATAGCACCCCAAATACCAACTCCATCTTTATATGTGCCGACACAGGTGCCATACCAGAAATAACCGTGAGGCAGATCAGGCTTCATTTTCATTGCTTTTTCAGCTATTAACATTCCTTTCTTTCCAACCTCAGTGCATATATCTTCAAAGTTTTCTAAGCCCTGACGTTTCGCCAGTTCCCCACTCCATCGATATGCTCTTGCACATCTCCACATAATCTCAAAATTATTTGGATCCGCCTTTAGAGCTTCTTCACAAAGATCGATGGATTTTTTATAATTATCCCGGGTTTTTTTATCATTCAGGTTATCTAATGTTGTTGCCAGATCGTCTGCAATCGAAGCAACGGGAATAGCAAAAAGCATAAGAAGAACAAGTAATCCGGACAAACATTTTTTCATAATTAACCTCCTGAAAAATTAAATTGACAAGAAAAATATTTACATATAAAACAACGTTAAAAAGCTTAAACGATGTTAAAAACAATAACCCACTAATGTCAAGGGAAAATAAATAATTTAAATTTTAAAATGTTTTCTGATTGTTTTAATTAGAGGCTATCTCAAAAATAGAAATATGGTTCAAGGTCGAGGAAAAACCAAAAGACAACCGGAGGAATATATGTGATATTTCGAGGATTAGCTTCTTGGTTTTGACAATGAGATTGAGATATATAGCATTTTTGTGATAGCTTCTAGTTTCAGTATAGTGTCAACTTCTGAAACATTCATGCAATTAAGTATTTTTAATTTAAAAGGAGGAAACAATGATTAAAAAACTGTTAATTGTTCTACTGGCTGTTCTTTTAATAGGGTGTGCGGCCTCGAAGGTTGGAGTTGGGGGGAAAATTTTACCTGAAAAACTTCAGGTGGGTGATACCACTGTTTTTATCAACGGTTCAGGAGTTCGCGTAAAAGCGTTGGTCATAAAAGTATATGCATGCGGGCTTTATTTGACAAAAAGAATGAATGATCCCCAAAAAATCATGGATGCTGACGAACCGATGGCCATAAGAATGCATGTTATTACAAACATGATGGGGTATGATAAACTTGTTGCTGCTTTAAAAGCAGGCTTTGAAAAGTCCACCAAGGGAAATATCGGTCCGATAAAAGCTAAAATTAACAAATATATCGTAGCCCATAAAGGGGATGTTAAAGAAGATAAAATATTTCAGTATGAATATGTTCCGGGAGAGGGCACAAGTGTCATCATCGACGGTAGAAAGGCGATAACTGTAGCAGGGCTTGATTTTAAAAAGGCTGTCTTCGGTATATGGCTTTGTGATGAGCCTGCTGATGCAGCCCTAAAGGAACGCCTGCTTGGTAATGAATAATAAGCTGTAGTCTTATAAGGACTTTATTAATAAAGGCTGAAGGGGAATATATCTCTTCAGCCTTTATGTTTTATTACAACACTTCGGACGCAGTATAAGGATGTGCCTTTAGAAATTCCAGTCTGTTTAATCCGTTTATGTATGCCCTGGCACTTGCAGTAATGATATCTGCGTCCGTTATATTTCGAGGATTAGCTTTTTGGTTTTGACAATGAGATTGAGATATATAGCATTTTTGTGATAGCTTCTAGTTTCAGTATAGTGTCAACTTTTGAAACGTTCATGTATTTTTTTTTAATTTAAAAGGAGGAAAGAATGATTAAAAAATTGTTAATTGTTTTACTGGCTGTTCTTTTTATAGCACCTGTGGCCTCGGCCGTTGAAGTCGGGGGCAAAAATTTACCTGAAAAACTTCAGATGGGTGATACCACTGTTTTTATCAACGGTTCAGGAATTCGCATGAAAGCATGGATCATAAAAGTATATGCATGTGGGCTTTATTTGACAAAAAAAATGAATGATCCTCAAAAAATCATGGATGCTGATGAACCGATGGCAATCAGAATGCATGTTATTTCAGGCCTTATGAGTTATGATAAACTTGTTGCTGCTTTAAGAGAAGGTTTTGAAAAGGCCACCAAGGGAAATATCGGTCCGATCAAAGCTAAGATTGACAAATATATCGCGGCTCATAAAGGGGAAGTTAAGGAAGATAAATTATATCAGTATGAATATGTTCCGGGAGAGGGCACAAGTGTAGTCATTGACGGTAGAAAGGCGATAACCGTAGAGGGTCTTGATTTTAAAAAGGCTGTCTTTGGTATATGGCTATGTGACGAGCCTGCTGATGCAGACCTAAAGGAACGCCTGATCGGTAATGAAGAATAAGCTGTAGTCTACGGGTTTATTCATAAAGGCTGAAGGGAAATATATCTCTTCAGCCTTTATGTTTTATTACAGCGCTTCGGACGCTGTATAAGGATGTGCCTTTAGAAATTCCAGTCTGTTCAACCCGTTTATGTATGCCCTGGCACTTGCAGTAATAATATCTGCGTCCGTGCCCCGCCCCAGCGAAAGCAGACCATCTTCTCTTAAACGAACTGTAACTTCTCCCTGGGCGTCTGTGCCGCCTGATATTGCGCTTACCGAGAAGCGTAAAAGTTCTGACTCTGTTCCGGTAAGCTTTGCAATGGCATTAAAGGCAGCATCAATGGGACCGTTTCCAAAGGCTGACCCTTCATGAGGCCTTTCGTTTATACGTATGGTAACGCTGGCAATTGGTTTGACAGATGTCCCGCTGGATACATGAATATATTCGAGGCTGAAAACATCAGTGGTTCTTAAAACTCCTTCGGTGGCAAGCGCTTCTAAATCTTCGTCTAGAACATGTTTTTTCTTGTCCGCAAGTTCCTTGAATTTAGTGAATACAAGTTGCAGCTCGTCATCTGAAAGATTGAAACCCAGTTCTTTTAAACGGGATCGGAGCGCGTGTCTTCCGGAATGTTTGCCCATAACAAGTTTGTTACTTGAAATCCCTACGGTTTCGGGTTGCATGATTTCATATGTCATGGGGTTCTTAAGAACGCCGTCCTGATGTATACCGGCTTCATGGGCAAATGCATTGGCACCGACAATAGCTTTGTTCGGCTGCACCATAATACCTGTTATCATGCTTACAAGGCGACTTGTCGGGTGGATCAGAGTCGTCTCGATATCTGTTGACACGGGAATACAGCCCGGGCGGGTTTTTAAGGTCATCACAACTTCTTCAAGTGAAGTGTTTCCGGCTCTTTCACCGATGCCGTTTATTGTAACTTCAGCCTGTCTTGCTCCGGCATTTATTGCAGCAAGGGTATTGGCAGTGGCAAGACCTAGATCATTATGACAGTGAACACTAAGAACAGCTTTGTCTATATTTGACGTGTTTTTTATAACATGTCGTACAAGTTTTTCAAATTCATCGGGTATTGCATAGCCCACTGTATCCGGAAGGTTGACAACAGTAGCTCCTGAAGCGATTGCCGCTTCAAATATTCTGCATAAAAAATCAGGGTCGCTTCGTGAACCGTCCTCTGCGGAAAATTCAACGCTTTCGGTTAAAGACTTGGCGTATTTTACACCATTGATAGCGTTTTCAATAACCTGTTCACGACTCATGTTGAGTTTGTATTTCATGTGTATGTCTGAAGTCGCAATAAACGTATGGATCCTTGGTTTTTCCGCTTTTGAAATCGCTTGCCACGCCTTATCGATATCAGCCATGGATGTCCTTGCAAGGGCGGCAACTTCGGCATCTTTGATTTCTTCTGCGATCTTTGAAACAGCTTCAAAAT
Organism: Deltaproteobacteria bacterium; assembly: GCA_019307665.1. Lineage (GTDB taxonomy): Bacteria > Desulfobacterota > Desulfobacteria > Desulfobacterales > SURF-7 > JAFDJC01. The sequence goes on from JAFDJC010000010.1 coordinate 11,555, forward strand.
CGCCTTGCGAGGCAGCAGGAAAACCTGCTTCCATGACATCGACACCGAGCTTTTCAAGTTGGCTTGCAATTCTTAATTTTTCAGCAGTATTCATGCTGGCACCCGGTGATTGTTCACCGTCTCTTAAAGTTGTGTCAAAAATTAACAGTTTGTCGCTCATAATTATACTCCGAATCCGGTTTATTCGTTTGAGATTTTGAAATGAAAGCTGTCTGTCAATGCTTGCCAGCTTGCATCAATAATATCTTCGGAAACGCCTACAGTACTCCATATCTTATCTTCATCCCTGGACTCAATTAAAACTCTTACTTTTGCTGATGTGCCGTCACGTCCATCGATGACACGAACCTTGAAGTCAACAAGGTGCATAAGATCAAGTGAAGGATAAAAACTTGTAAGCGCTTTTCTCAGGGCATTGTCAAGGGCGCTGACAGGTCCGTGTCCTTCTGCAGCAGTAATTTCATCTTTTCCGTCTACTGAAATTTTTATCATTGCATGAGAGTGACAGGGGCGATCTGCATTTTTCTCGACTGTTACACGGAAAGATTTCAACTCAAAGCTCGGACTAAACTGATTCGTAAATTTTTCTATTAAAATATGTAAGGAACCGTCTGCTGCATCGAACTGGTATCCTTCCTGTTCAAGACGTTTTACTTCGGTTACTATTTCCTGTGTATTAAATTCGTCGGATGTCAGATCGATGCCGAGCTCCTTTGCCTTATATTCAACATTGCTCTTTCCGGAAAGATCTGATACCAGTACACGCTGCTTGTTTCCAACCATTTCAGGGCAGATATGTTCATATGCCAAGGGTGTTTTTGCGATAGCGCTCACATGAATTCCACCCTTGTGGGCAAAAGCGCTCCTGCCCACAAAAGGTCTTGTATTTGAAGGCGTCATATTTGCTCTTTCACTTACAAACCGCGAAAGTTTGCGCAGTTTTTTCAGGTTTTCATCTGAAATGCAGTCATACTTCATTTTAAGCTTGAGAACAGGAATGATAGATGTCAGGTCTGCATTGCCGCATCTCTCTCCATATCCGTTTATAGTACCCTGTACCATAACAGCCCCTTCCCGGACAGCGGATATGGAGTTTGCAAGAGCAAGCCCGCAATCGTTGTGGGTATGAATGCCGATTTTAACAGAATGCTTATCAAACTTTTCATTAAGCGTTTTCATTACATCCTGTGTTATTCTTTCAATGTCAAAGGGGAGGGTGCCTCCGTTTGTGTCGCAGAGAACAAGAGTGTCGGCACCACCTTCAAAGGCAGTTGTCAGTGTTTTTAACGCATACTGCCTGTCGGCGAAATAGCCGTCAAAAAAATGTTCGGCATCATAAATAACTTTTCGTCCATTTTCTTTTAACCAGAAAACACTATCATGGATCATTGCAATGTTTTCTTCAAGGGAGTTATTCATTACCTCCTTTACATGAAGATCCCAGGTTTTGCCGAATATGGTCACAACCCCTGTTTCACTTTCAAGAAGAGCTTTAAGGTTATCATCCTTTTTAGCTGAAATTCCAGGTTTTCTTGTCGCGCTAAAAGCAGTCAGTTCTGCATTCTTAAACTTGGTTTTTTTGGCGAGTTTAAAGAACTGCAAGTCCCTGGGATTTGAACCCGGCCATCCACCCTCAATAAAGTGAATACCGATGTCATCAAGCCGCTGGGATATCCTGAGCTTGTCTTCAACGGTAAAGCTGATATTTTCACCCTGGGTACCATCCCTCAACGTCGTGTCATATAAAAGAATCTGATCCATAGTCTGATCCATAGCTTGGTCCATAGCTTGGTCCATAGTTTGGTCCATGTTATTATTTACCTGTTTTCAGGCCTGAGTGATCTTACAGCAGCCCCTGCCTTCCACATTTCAGAGTTTTTTATAGTATCGAGTTCTTTTTGAAGTTTTTCCCTGTAATCAGGGGCACTGTTTGCTGAAAGAACCCTTTCGGTCTCCTTGCCGTTTTTTACACGATCATAAAGATCTTCAAAAACAGGAGCAACAGCATCACGGAACTTAGGTGCCCAGTCAAGGGCTCCTCGCTGGGCAGTTGTACTGCAGTTTGCAAACATCCAGTCCATTCCGTTTTCAGCAACAAGACGGATAAGACTCTGGGTCAGCTCTTCTACTGTTTCATTAAAAGCCTCGCTTGGTGAGTGACCGTTTTTTCGAAGTATATTGTACTGTGCTTCCATTGTGCCGGCCAGACATCCCATTAGAACACCGAGCTCTCCTGTCAGGTCACTGTACACTTCTTTCTCGAAGGTTGTAGGGAAGAGGTAGCCTGACCCAATGGCGATACCGAGTGCAAGGGTTCTTTCTTTTGCCCTACCGGTAAAATCCTGGTGTACGGCATAACTTGAATTGATCCCGCTTCCGTCAAGAAAATTTCTTCGCACATTTGTTCCTGACCCTTTGGGCGCAACAAGAATTACATCCACGTTATTCGGTGGGATGATGCTGGTCTGTTCCTTATAGACAATCGAAAAACCATGTGAAAAATAGAGCGCATCTCCTTCATTCAGACACTCTTTTACTATGGGCCATGTTGCAACCTGGCCGGCATCTGACATCAGAACTTTGATAATAGTACCTTTTTGGGCAGCCTCTTTAATGGGAAAAAGGGTTGTACCTGGAATAAAACCGTCTGAAACAGCCTTGTCCCAGTATTCATCGCCTTCAAGCTGACCGATGATAACGTCAAAACCATTATCCTTTAAATTAAGTGCCTGGGCTGGTCCCTGTACACCGTATCCCAGTACAACGATGGTTTCATCTTTTAATACTTCTTTTGCTTTATCCAGAGAAAATTCCTCTGATGTTACAACGTCTTCTACTGTTCCTCCAAAATCTATGCTTGGCATGATCTACTCCTTTTAGATATTATGATTTAATATTTATTTTGATTCTCTTAACAACGCTATATTCCCGGTCCTTGCTATTTCCATGATTCCTATTGGTTTTAGTAAAACCTGAATTGCTTTCAGTTTTTCTTCATTGCCTGTTACCTCTATTGTATAATGCTCTGTACTCACATCGACAATTTTAGCCCTGAAGATATCTGCAATTCTAAGAATTTCCGCTCTGTTGCCCGGTTTGGCACTGACCTTTATAAGGATCAATTCCCGCCTGACGCAGTCAGTGTCTGAAAGATCGTGAACCTTGATAACATTGATCAGTTTAAAGAGCTGTTTTTTGATCTGTTCGATAATTTGTGAGTCACCGGTGGTAACCATTGTGATTCTAGATATTAAAGGGTCGGCTGTCTCGGCAACACATAGACTTTCAATGTTATAGCCCCTGCCGCTGAACAGTCCGGCAATTCTTGATAAAACTCCGGGCTGATTGTCAACAAGAATAGAAAAAATGTGTTTTTTTTCAGTCATCGGTAATCCCCTTTATTCATTAAACCAGCAGCATTTTTGTAATAGGAGCACCTGCAGGAACCATGGGATAGACGCTCTCTTCTTTTTCAACAAGAAATTCCATAATAACTGTCTTGGGACTGGCGAGACCTTTGGAAAGAATCGGTTCAACTTCGTCCGGTTTTATTGCTCGTAACCCTTCAGCACCATATGCTTCAGCCAGTTTGACAAAATCAGGCGCATGTTCCATGTTTGTCCATGAGTACCTTTTTTCGTAAAAAAGTTCCTGCCATTGCCTTACCATTCCAAGATAATTATTATTGAGAATAACAATTTTTACAGGAAGTGAAAACTGCACGGCAGTTGCCATTTCCTGGATATTCATCTGAATGCTGCCGTCTCCCGCAATATCAACAACCGTTTTATCCGGGCATGCGACCTGTGCCCCGATCGCTGCCGGAAGTCCAAACCCCATACATCCGAGTCCGCCCGAGGTTATAAAGCGGCCGGGTTTATTAAAATGATAATACTGCGCGGCCCACATCTGGTTTTGACCGACTTCGGTTGTTATTATCGCTTCGCCTTTTGTGAGCTCATAAAGTTTATCAATGACATATTGGGGTTTGATAATGTCACCTTGTTTGTAGGCTAGCGGTGTCGTTTTTTTCCACTGGTCTATCTGGTCAAGCCAGGCTTCTCTGTTTTTAGTCAAATCGTTCGGATCTTCCTTGTCAATCAGCCGGTTTAGATGTTCAAGCGTTTTTCTGCAGTCACCCACAATCGGCACCGAGACCGGTATGTTCTTGTGGATGGAAGTCGGATCAATGTCTATTTGGACAATTTCCGCATTTTGGGCAAATTCATCCAGCTTACCTGTGACACGGTCGTCAAACCTAACGCCCACAGCTATCAACAGATCCGCTTCGCTGATGGACATGTTTGCCCGGTAAGTACCATGCATTCCAAGCATTCCAAGCCATAGAGGGTCTGTGCCCGGAAAACCGCCCAGGCCCATTAATGATCCTGATACAGGGATTTTGGCTTTACGCGCAAGATCCGTTAAAGCAGGTGAAGCTTTTGACAGAATAACGCCGCCACCTGCAAATATCACAGGTTTTTGAGCTTTTTTAAGAAGTTTAACTATTTTTTGTATCTGTTTGACATTAGGATCATATGTAGGATTATAAGATCTCAGCTTGACTTCTTTGGGTACATTGTATCCTGTTTTTTCTTTTGTAATATCTTTTGGAATATCAATAAGTACCGGTCCGGGACGGCCTGATTTTGCAATATAAAATGCCTCTTTGACAATGGATGCGAGCTGTTTGACATCTTTTACAAGATAGTTGTGCTTTGTACAGGGCCTGGTAATTCCTACGATATCGACTTCCTGAAATGCATCGTTTCCTATGAGCGGTGTCGGAACTTGTCCTGTGATAACGACCAGGGGAATCGAATCAGAATATGCGGAAGCTATTCCGGTGACGGTATTGGTTGCTCCGGGTCCCGATGTAACAAGACATACACCAACCTTGCCGCTTGCTCTGGCGTAACCGTCTGCAGCATGTACGGCACCCTGCTCATGGCGTACAAGGATATGGTTAAAATTCGAACGTGCCAGCTCATCATACAGATCTATTACAGCACCTCCCGGATACCCAAAGATAGTATCAACACCTTCTTCTTTGAGAACTTTAAAAATAATTTCCGCGCCTGTGAATTTCATTCAAAGCCTTCCTTATTGGTCATTTTTATATTCAGGGGTGGCCCAGACAACTTGTTGTCTGGGTGCGCAGCACAAGAAGTACATTTCGATAAAGACTGTATTTTGTATGGGCAATATCACGGTAAAACCTTCTTGTCCTTCGGACACCGGCAACCAGTTGCCGGTGCTACCCTTTATTTTGAATATTAGTCATTGTTTAGTATTTCAAATTTTTCTCTTAATATTGCTCCCTGATCCGCTGATGAAACCATGTTCGCATATCTTGCCATATAGCCTTTGGTAATTTTAATTTCAGGAGCTTTCCATTTAGCCATTCTTTTTTCAATCTCATCATCATCAAGTTTCAGCGCGATCTTTTTTTGCGGAATATCTATTTCTATAAGATCACCATCTTGTATCACCGCAATCGGTCCTTTTTGCATGGCTTCGGGGGAAATATGGCCTATGGCTGCTCCGCGCGTGCCGCCTGAAAAACGCCCATCGGTTATCAATGCAACATCGGCATCAAGCTTCATCCCTGCAATAGATGAAGTGGGCGTCAGCATTTCACGCATTCCAGGTCCCCCCCTGGGGCCTTCATATCGAATGACAACAACATCGCCTTTTTGGATCCGGTTATTCAGAATAGCAGATGTGGCATCCTCTTCAGAGTCAAAAACTCTTGCCGGTCCCTCATGATGCATCATTTCGTCACACACGGCAGACTGTTTCACAACGCATCCGTCGGGCGCTAGATTTCCAAAAAGAATTGCCAGGCCGCCTTTTGAATGATAAGGATTTTTTATATTACGGATCACCTCATTGTTAAGCGTTCGGATGCCTTGAATATTCTCTTTAACAGTTTTTCCCGTGACGGTTATGCTGTCAGTGTTCAAAAGATCGGCGTCGGCCAGTTCTTTCATAACGGCGCTTATTCCGCCTGCTCTGTCCAGATCTTCTATATGATGGGAACCTCCGGGGCTAAGCGAGCAGAGGTGAGGTGTTTTATCGCTAATTCGGTTTATCATATCCAGGTTGATTTTGATGTCAGCCTCATTTGCTATTGCCGGAAGATGAAGTACAGTGTTGGTTGAGCATCCTAGTGCCATATCAACAGTCAAGGCATTTTCAAAAGCCTTTTCGGTCATGATTTTATCAGGAGTTATATTTTTTTCCAAAAGGGTCATTATCTGTATTCCTGCCTGTTTTGCAAGTCGAATTCGAGAAGACATTACAGCAGGAATGGTGCCGTTTCCCGGAAGACCCATTCCGATAACTTCCGTTAGGCAGTTCATGGAATTTGCAGTAAACATCCCCGCACAGGACCCGCAAGTCGGGCATGCCGCATTTTCAATTATCAAAAGCTCCTTTTCAGACATTTGACCGGAAGAGACGGAGCCGACAGATTCGAATACTGACACGAGGTCGAGTTTTTTTGATGCATCCTCAGGGTGCCTTCCGGCAAGCATCGGGCCGCCGCAGATAAATATTGAAGGAAGATTTAGCCGCGCAGCTGCCATGAGCATTCCAGGTATAATTTTATCGCAGTTTGGAACCATTACCATAGCATCAAATGCATGCGCAATAGCCATGACTTCAACTGAGTCCGCAATAAGCTCTCGACTGCCTAATGAATATTTCATGCCGATGTGGTTCATGGCTATTCCGTCGCAAATTCCTATAGTGCTAAATTCTACAGGTGTTCCCCCAGCCATGTATATTCCTGCCTTGACTGCCTCTACGATGTTATTGAGGTTGACATGACCTGGGATTATTGTATTTGCTGAGTTTGCAATACCGATTAAAGGTCTTTGAATTTCATCGTCTGTATATCCAATGGACTTTAACAGAGAGCGGTGCGGCGCTCTTTCAATGCCTTTTTTTATTGCATCACTTTTCATCGACATCTGCTCCTTAAAAAAAAAACCGTTATCAACGACTTTGGGCTGATAACGGTTTTTTGTGATTTGAATTATAAGACTCAGGCCATTATCATCCCATATCCTCGAGGTGTAGGACTATACCCACCACGAGGTCAATAATTACAGAAAGATTATTGACTGAGATAAAAAGCTTCATAGAATTTAACGACCTTTTTAATTAAAAATCTTTCTTAACATTCATGAAAAATATTGTCAAGCGTTATTTTATAATGTAAGTCCGTTGAGAAGGCACTAATTTTTTAATTGCGGGGCAAGGGGATACAATGGCCGAAATAACAGCAATCTCAGTATTAGACGGAAGATACACGAATCTTACGAAACAGCTGGAAGATATTTTTTCTGAATACGGTCTTATCAGAAGTAGAGTATTCGTTGAAATACAGTGGATGAAGTTTCTGGCAGGCGAATTGAAGCTTTTCGATTTGAACGAGGAGGACATCTCTAAAATCGATACCATTGCTGCTGATTTTAGTATTGAAGATGCAAAGGCCGTGAAAGACATTGAAAAAATTACAAACCACGATGTAAAGGCGGTTGAGTATTTCATAAAAGAGAAATTGTCTGCAATAGGGCTTAATTCGGCTAAAGAATGGGTTCATTTTTCATGTACATCCGAGGACATCAATAATTCTTCGTATGCCCTTATGCTAAAAAAGGGGAGGGAGGTTACAATAAATATCCTTTCAGAGCTTCTGGTGTGTATTGAAGACCTGGGAAAAAAATATAAATCCGTGCCGATGATGTCGAGAACACACGGTCAGCCGGCATCACCAACAACAGTCGGAAAAGAATTTATCAACTATGCATGGAGAGTCCGGGAGGAGATATTTCATCTGGAAAATTCAACACTGTCTGCAAAGTTTAACGGTGCAACCGGAAACTATAATGCGCATAGTTTTGTACTTCCCGACATTGACTGGATAGAGGCTGGCAGAAAGTTTGTGTCAGACTATCTTGGATTGACGCCACTTATGTTTACAACCCAAATAAATCCTTATTCCTATATATCAACAATCCTTCATACAATGATTCGCATTTCTGCTATCATTATCGACTTTGACAAGGATATGTGGGGGTATATATCCATAGGTTACTTTAAGCAGAGACTGAAAGAGGGTGAAGTGGGATCATCTACAATGCCGCATAAGGTAAACCCGATAGATTTTGAAAACAGCGAAGGAAACATGGGGATTGCTATTTCAATGATGGATCATCTTGCTGTCAAGCTATTACAATCAAGATTCCAGAGAGATCTGTCTGACAGTACCGCGTTGCGAAATATAGGAGCGGTTTTCGGATATTTTATAATCGGTTTAAAAAATACTTTAAAAGGTCTTAAAAAAATAGATCTTAATAACAGTGCAATTGAACAGGATCTGTCAGACAATCCTGAGCTTTTGGCAGAACCGATACAGACAGCAATGCGGTTTTATGGAGAAGAGAACCCATATGAACAATTAAAACAGCTTACGCGCGGTAAAAAGATTACAATCGAAGCTCTCAACAGCTTCATCGACAAACTTGAAAAAGTACCCGAAGAATTTCGTAAAAAGATGAAAAATATAACTGTTGATCAATACACCGGACTTGCAGAAAAACTTGTAGACAAATATTTCACCAAATAGATTTTCCTGCCGTGATAATAACGTGATTTGTTAAAATATTCTTGACAAGCCACTTGATAAATGTTCAATTGTTGAACGTTAAATTTCTTTAAAACTTTTCTTAAAAAATTAATCTATATATAGTCCTGAAAATATATATATTTTAGACTATATTTCACGTAACCTACCGGGCGGAGCTACATGCTCCAGGTGATCACCAAGGCGTCAATCTTAAAAACCTCAGGACATTCCCCAAAAACAAGGTTTAAATATTAGCAATGATAGTAGCGTCAAGAGCTGAATCGAATTGACAAGTGAAAAAGTCATTTTTCAATCAATTTCGGGGAAACTTTCA
>JAFDJC010000149.1 GCA_019307665.1 Deltaproteobacteria bacterium
ACAACAGTGCGGATATTGATAATCCTTCCGGTGTCGGCGGCACAATCAATGCTCCGACAATCATCGTCTCCGAATCATTGGTTTTGGCCAGCGGAAACAAACCGCTTTATCTTTATTCATCGCCCAATGATTTGAACAGGACCCCACCGTCCACTCCTCAATCAAATGTAAGGATAAACGGAGGTGGTGACTCTGGCACCTGGACCATGACACCAGTCAGTCAGGCTGGCATTATCATAGACGGAAGCAGCGGTAGTATTCCGGTAATATTATGGTTGCAAAGAACAAATCGTGTCGGAGACAGGGACATTACCATCGAACTGAGAACAGGCGCTGGAGTTATCGGAAGCCTGAGCCAGACACTTTCATTAACCACAACTCCCCAGGAATTTACATTCGATATACCAATATCAGGAGGGGATCCGGTATCAGGGGACGTCCTGGTGAACAGCGGTGATGCAATCACACTGCACATTCAAAACAATACAGCACAGGCGAATAGGAGAATTAGAGTTTCGCCGGAAACAGCCGGTGGTAATTCAAGGGTGGCGTTATATGCAAAAACCGTTATTAATGTTGATTCTGTCGAGTTTTACGATGCAGCCTATCCGGGTGGCGGGTTGGTCAACCTGGTAAAACTGGGTGAGACCATATATGTCCGGTCTGTCATCAGCGATCCTTTTGGAAGTTTTGATATAAGCAACGCGACACTCGAAATAATCGATCCTGACGGTCTACCTCCGGTCATTTCAGATACGATGACCAATGTGGATGACTCCGGTGCCGCAACCAGTACCTGGGAGCTTGGTGTGATTATCGCGGGCTCTGATCCCACAGGTATCTGGACCGCGAGAGTAACCGCCGTTGAAGGGACAGAAGGGGTTATCACGCATACAGCCTTTAATACATTAAGAGTGGTTAGCAATGTCACAAGCGTGGAGTTTATTGATGCTTTTGGGAATTCCGTAAACGGCTATCCAATGGATGGCGGAACAGGGACAGCGTATATAAGGGTTGTTGATGAAAGCGCAGATACAACTGGAGGAATCGATTCCGTCGTTGTTACGGTAAGCGACTCTACAACAGGTGACAGTGAAGATATTACACTTTATGAAACCGGCAATAATACAGGTGTTTTCGAAAGTTTGGCGCTTCCTCTTTCCACAACAGCCGGGACAGGAATTAACGATGGAACTCTGTATGTTGTGGGCGGTTACAGCATTGATGTCACATACGACAGCGTAAGCGATACAGTATATATTCCGACTTTGGCGATTATCTCTTTTTTCAGGACCGTAATTGAGGACGGACAGGTGATAGTTGAATGGGAGACCGCCTCGGAGATCGGCACACTCGGATTCAACCTTTTCAGGAAAGATGAAGGTAAATTCATTCGTCTTAATGACAGGCTGCTGCCCGGGCTTCTGGTATCAGCTCAGGGCGGGAACTACAGGTTCGTGGATACGACCGCAGTCCCTGGTGTAGCCTATACTTATAAATTGGTGGAAAAAGAAGTCCGCGGCCGGAAGTGCGTTCACGGCCCGTATACTGTTACGGCAGAAAACGTGGTTTCAGAATCATCTTATGCATCCACAAGACAAATGAAGATGTTTTCCGGTTCAAACTATTATTCAAACACAGAAAATAAGAAGTTCAAAAGGGAATCAAGAAAAAGGACTGCTCTAAAAAAAATGAGAGTCAAAGCAAGAAAAAATGCAAAAAACGCTGTGCACAGATTCCTGTTTCCATGGCAGAGAAGCCGGGCGAAGATCAGTGTCACTGACAGCGGATTTTATTATATCGATAGGTCAGAGATAGAAGAAGCCTTTGGCATATCTTCACAAATAGCCGAACGTCTTATCCGGAAACAACGCCTTTCATTGACCACAAAGGGTGAGCCTGTACCCTGGAAACAGGCTGAAGATAATAACGGCATCATTTTTTTTGGCAAGGCTTCAGACAGTATATATACAAATGAAAACATCTACTGGTTTAAAACAGGTCGTGGCCTTGCGATGGAATCAACTGGGGAGCCAACAGGCAGAGTAACAGCAGAATATGATCTGAAATACGATCAGGCCGCAGTAACATTTACATGCAACATTCACATAGAAGAGAACAGTTATGCCTTAACCAACCTTTTTGAAAATCCGAATGTTGATTATTGGTCCTGGGATTATATTATAGCAGGCGACTCGGAGGTAGGCAGCAAGATTTTTACGATAACGGCTGAAGGCGCGGCACAGGTTTCGGGTACGGCATTCCTTTCCGTTAATCTCCGTGGAGGGTCGGATGACCCGGAATGTGACACTGATCATCATGTCGTGGTTTCGATTAATGGTATTCCCGTAGGAGAAGGATTTTTCAACGGTACATCTGCTTCTACTATCGAGACTTCCTTTGACCAGAGCCTGCTCTATCTTGGTGAAAACTCTGTTGAAATAGCAGGGCTTGCAGATACCGGAGCGGCATTCAGCATCTTCTATGTCGATTCTTTTGACCTGAGCTATCAGCGTTCATACTTTGCACAGGAAAATATGCTGAGATTTACGGGTGATGAAAATGAGACCGTGACGGTTACCGGGTTTACAAATCCGGATATTACCATATTTGATATTACGGACCCACAACATCCTGTGGCGCTATCAGGAATCGTTCCTGAAGATTCGGGAGGAGGTATCTACAGCATAAACTTTACTCCTTCGGGAGCCGACACGCCTTATGTGGCGGTTGCATCAGGCGGGTTTGCAAAGGCCGTTTCGGTCAAAGGCTGCAGTCGGTCATGGCTTAAGAAGAGATGGAACGGGGCGGATTATATCGTTATTGCGCCTGCTGAATTGAGTGATGCCGCGGATGTTTTGTGTGAATACCGCAAACAGCAGGGCCTCGAGACCATGGTCGTTGAACTCTCTGATATTATAGATGAGTTCAACTATGGCATATCCAGTCCTGAAGCAATAAAAGATTTCCTTGCTTATACGTATTATAAATGGAGAAAAGCTCCGGAATATATTGTTCTGGCAGGAGACGGCACCTATGATTATAAAAATTTTACGGGGAACGATGATAACCTTGTGCCTCCTCTTATGATCAACACTCCTGACGGCCTGTTCGCCTCTGACAACAAGCTTGCAGATATAGAAGGAAATGACGGCGTGCCTGAGATGGCTGTGGGAAGACTCCCTGTGCTTACTTCTGATGAGTTTCTCCAATATATAGAAAAAGTAAAGGCCTATGAGAGCTCAACCGGGTTAAGTAGTCCGGGACCTGTCATGATGCTGGCAGACAACCCGGATAACGGCGGAAATTTTTCTGCGGACAGCGATGCAATTGCTTCTCTGCTGCCTTCCGGATTTTATGCCGAAAAAATATATCTGGGAGCGCTTTCTCTTGATGATGCCAGAAACAAGATAATAGAGGGCTTTCAAGATGGCCCGGCACTTGTAAACTATTTCGGTCATGGCGCGCTTAACAGGTTTGCAGAGGAGGGAATGCTGACATCTGAAGATGTTGCCATTCTTGAAGGCAGCGGCAAATTTCCGATTGTAGCTGCAATGACTTGTGTTGCAGGCCGTTTTTCCTTGCCCGGTTTTGATTGCCTTGGGGAAGCACTGGTGACCGCTGAGGATGGAGGAGCAGTTGCTGTCTGGTCTCCGACAGGTTTTTCGATGAATTCGGACGCCAGGATTCTTGATGAAGAACTTTTTAAAATACTGTTTCATCAAAAAGAGAAGGTTTTAGGCAAAGCTGTTTTAAAAGCATACAAAGCATATATGGAAGCTGGGTGTGAAAGCAAACTGCCGGCTGTTTACAATCTCCTCGGTGACCCGGCGCTGAGAGTAAGGTAGGTTAATATAGGGTGCAGTTGTCAGGGTGCAATGGAACCAAACAACGCCATATGGGATAAAATATATCACAGGGTGGCCCAGACAACTTGTTGTCTGGGTGCGAAGCACAGGAAGCTCGTTCCGATAAAAATCTCAGATAACTTCTTGCCCTTCGGGCACCGGCAACGAGTTGCCGGTGTTACCCACTGTTTAGAGTTTCCGGTTTATCCGGGTAAGTGCGATGAAAACAAATAACAATATATGGGATAAAATTTTTCGCAAAAAGGAGGAAGTGGTTTCACGGGAGATAGCAGGAGAAACCATACTTGTTCCTGTTCGCGGCAAACTTGCAGATATGCAGAAGATTTTTTCGTTGAACCAGACAGCGGAGTATATCTGGCAAAACATGAGTGGGGAAAAGAAGTTGAATGATATTCTCGAAGGTGTTCTCTCTCAGTTTGACGTCAATAAAAAGGAGGCTGAAAAGGATATCCTTGAGTTCATAACGGAACTTTTAAACGCGGATCTTATTGAGGAACAGGAGTAAATTTGGGCTGTACTTATACAGAAAAAGAAAATCTTGAATATCTGAACAGCTTTAGAGAAAAAGCTGCCCAACTCAGGACACCTGTTTCAGGAAGTGTTGATTTGACGTCTCGCTGTAATCTTAAATGCAGCCACTGTTTTTTCGGGGAAGAGAGAGAAGCCGTCAAGGAGGAGCTCTCCACAGAACGATGGCTTAAGATTATAGATGAATTGACTGAAGCAGGATGCCTTAATCTTTTGATCACAGGCGGTGAGCCTCTTTTGAAGCCTGGTTTTGAGAAAATATATACTCATGCAAAAAATAGCGGCCTCATTGTTACGGTTTTTACAAACGGGACTCTGGTCGATAAAGATATAGCCGTATTGTTCCAAGAACTGCCGCCCCAGGCAGTGGAGATAAGCCTTTATGGTGCTTCAAAGGATGTTTATGAATCCATTACCGGGAAACATGGATCATATGAAAAATGCCTGTCTGGTATTAAGACGCTTCTTGAAAATAATATCAGGGTGAAATTGAAAACCGTTTTGATGACAAAAAATATGGATGAGTTTCATGATATTGAAAATATGGCAGCCAAATTCGGCGTTCCATTCCGATTTGACGCAGCCTTGTTTCCCTGCCTTGACCATGACAAAGCGCCGCTTGCTTTCCGTGTGTCTCCTGAAGAAGCCGTGAAAAAAGAGCTTTCTGATCCGGTCAGGTTCTCACAGTGGAAGAACTATTATGAAAAAAGAGAAAACTACTTTTCAGAAACAGAAAAGGGTCTTCTTTACCGATGTTCTGCGGGCATAACTAACTTTCACATTACTTCCAAGGGGATTGTTAAACCATGCCTCATGACAAACAACATAAGTTTTAGTCTGTCTGACAGCTTATTTTCAAAGGGCTGGCAAAAAGTGATGCCGCAAATATCAGAACGGATTGCCGGAAGCGATTTTCAATGCAGCGGATGCGAAAAGATAGCTCTTTGCGGCTATTGTCCGGCGTTTTTTGAACTTGAAACCGGCAGGGAGGATGTGCATTCCGACTACCTTTGCGAAACAGCGCAATACAGATATGAAGCTATATGCAATCCGCAGGAAGCCGTGTTTTCAGCGTTCTGCCAAATTAAACAGGATGGGAGATATGGAACAAGAAAACAAAAAGAAAGAGTATGAAAAGCCAAAATTGAGAACAATCGAGCTTGCAGCGGAAGAAGTCCTTGCAGCAGGTTGCAAGCTTGTCAGCGGAGGATTCGCGCCCATGGCGGTTCCGTGCATGGCTAACGGTTGTTCCGGTATCGGTTCATAGAGGACTGGTCTTATGCAGATAGGCGGTATAAACATTAGCGTTGAATGCAGAACAGCGGATATCTGCCTGCCACTTGAGCCTGTGTATCAGGGTTTTGCTGAAAAAAGTAAGACAACAAGCGCTGACGCTTCAGATATAACCGTAAGCCTTGAAATAGATGATATGCCTGACATTGAAGGGATGAAAAAAATATTTGAGAGCGGTAGCTCTTGGTCTATGCTGCTTGACGGGGAAGATCGATTGATCTCATTAAAGCCTCCGGAGTTTGAAAATCCTGTATGGATGGCCAGAATGGGAAAAGACTACAGAGATGTAACAGTCTATTGCGGGAATGAGTTGATAGGAAAAAATAGAGAAAAACAGGAGATACCAAGCCCTGTATGCTACCCGCTCGACCAGATACTCGTTATGTATTTTTTATCAGAGAGGCAGGGGGCATTGATACATGCCGCCGGTGTTGAAGTTAAAGGAAAAGGCTTGGTTTTTCCCGGTAAATCCGGTGCCGGAAAAAGCACATTATGCAGTCAGATTTCGAAAAGGCCGAATATAAAACCTTTTTCTGATGATCGGATGATTGTAAAAAAAGAAGAAGGCCGGTTCGTCGCATATGGAACACCATGGCCCGGTGAGGCAGGAATAGCGGAAAATAAGAGTGTTCAGCTTTCAGGTTTAATGTTTCTCAGTCAGGGAAAAGAAAACAGGATTAAAAAAATCAGCAATAGGCAAGCAATGGAGAGGCTAATGCCTGTTACATCCATCCCTTGGTATGACAAGCCTGTTATGGAAGACGTCCTTGGTTTCTGTGGGGCAATTGCAACTGAGATTCCGACATATGAACTTGAATTCAGACCTGAAGTTGGTGTGGTGGATGTTATTGAAGAGTTTATGCAGGAATAACATGACGTATAAGAACATTACATCTCCGAAGGAAGGGATGGCGACGCTTTTTGAGGACATACTGAAAAGAGGGGTGGATCTCAGGGTCAGTGTAACCGGGAGAAGCATGAGCCCTTTTATAAAGAGCGGTGACACTGTTACCATAAGAAAGGTTACGGCTGACAGGTTAATAATTGGAGACCTTGTGTTTTTTAGGAGCCGGTTTGGTCTTCCTATGCTGCACAGACTCATCCGGATAAAAAAATCAGAGAAAGGCGGAAAACTATTTAGAACAAAGGGCGATGCTTTGTCGGTTTTTGATGAACCTTTTGCAGAACAGTCACTTATCGGTAAAGTTTTTTCAATCGAAAAGGCCTCAAAATGTGAAGGCCGGATACATGGTCTTGATATGGCATCACTGAAGTGGCGGACAATAAATTTTATTATTGCCGGCTTATCCGGTTTAGGACTTAGGATTTGTTGACAGGATTGGGACTTTTTACGAAGCCATCAAAATTTAACAATTGGATTGTTTTTAACATGGGTGAAAATATGTGCAGAAGAATTGCAATTATACTGGCTGCAGTACTTGTTTTTTCCGGAACAGCGTTTTCTGAAGGTTATGATGTGGAGTCATTCAAGAAGAGTCTCATCGAAATCGATACGATTGACGTGGGAGTATACAGGATTGAGCTTGAAAAGATCATCAGTAAAGCCGAAGCCGAAGGCATGGATGTTACCATTATGATGAAGGCTGCTCTTGAAGCAGGGGTCACCCCTGCTTCTTTGACATCTGCAGCCATTAAATTTTACCCTGCACCGGATGTTGTGGCACTAGCCATCCTTGGAGGCGGTGATCCCGCAGAAATTATTAACCTTGCCATAATGTCCGGTGCTGAACCGGGAGAAATTGAAGCAGGCGCCCTGGCGGCGAGTGTCGATGCTGTTGAGGCCGCAATTCTTGTGAGTGCGGCAAAAAATCTTCTTATCGATTCAGGAGAGGGCTGGTCGGGAGAAGGCTCGGCAGGTGACACCGGTGAAGGGGAAGGACTTGCTCTCACACCGGGCGAGGCCGTAGATGCAGGCGCTATTGCGGCACCGGCTGCAGCCGGACCGGTTGGAGGGGCTGGAGGTGGGTTTCCTGCAAGTCCTTCATAGGACAGACTG
>JAFDJC010000150.1 GCA_019307665.1 Deltaproteobacteria bacterium
CGGCTGTATTGTAAGCCCGGACAATAGAACAATAAACCTTATTATCGTCAAGATCTTTTATGACACACCTGGTTCCGGAGCCCTCCCATGACGGCCGGCTATAATTATAAGAGCTACTTTTCTCCCGGCAATAAATTCTGTACCCGGCAATATCAGGCTCTGTATTTTCAGTCCAGGCCAGTGTAACCTGTCCGCAAAAAGCTGAAACAGGTGTCAGGGCGATTTGTAAAAAAAGGATGATCCTGATAGCCAAAGGAAGGTAAAATCTTTGTGTGCAAGTCATTATTTGATTATGAATACAAATGTCTACGTTATGAAACTTGTGCGCCTGCGGCACACTGTTTCCTCATTTAGTCTAGTTGTTTAATATCTTAAAAAGAAGGTATGAACTCTTGAAGCCCTAAAATACCTCATTTAAATGAGACCCCCTCATTTGAATGAGATGCTACAGCAACATTCATGCCTAAATTTATTGTTTTCTGGACAAACCTATAACATAAAACATAGTAAGCAGGTTTCTCAGGTTCTCGCCTGCTTTTCGAGATTTATATAAACACAATATATATTGTTATTCAAAGAGACCTATAGCATAAATTGTGTTTTCGGTTACGATTATTTCACTCGCCGGTTACGATTTTTGCACACTGTTATTGCGTCCCTTTTCAGGAATTGATACAGAAATAAAATGGATAATAAAAAAAACACGCCTCTCACCGCAGTCGTGTCAAACATTGACGGCGAAATATTTGATCTTGACGGTTTTGCAGCTGTCGGCTCCGCGGGTACGTCACTGGTTATACTGACAGAAGCAGAAACGATCCCGATACCCCATGGCGGTGAACTTATGTTTCTTCCTGACAGAATGCCAATCCTTTTTAATATGGAAACAGGCTGTTTTGAAACCAGAAAGGAAAACCCGTATGTTTCCGGAGAGCAAATATTTCCTGTGGCTGTTTTTAACTCTCCGGGATATGTCAACACAGCTACAACTGCGTATGAAGAAGGAAATAAGGCATCTCTTTTGCCGCTTTTTTCATACGGGGCAGCAGGTTTTCTCAAAGACGATTTCAGGTCTGCGGTCATACAGATCGACAGCGAACCACGCCAGGACCTGAGATATATGGCCCATGAAAAAATCATTGATGGGGTCCAAAAAATCAAAGAATTGATGCCCGCAAACCGGCTGAGAAACCACATTGAAAAATGCGCACTCGAATACGGCTGCCCGGCCGCAAAAAACTTTTTCCTTGGGCGGTACGAAGCCCCTCTACCGACTTCCGGAAGCTGTAACTCCAGATGTCTTGGGTGTATTTCCCTTCAAAAAGGGACTGAAATATCAAGTCCCCAGGAGCGAATCGCCTTTACCCCGAAACCGGAAGAGATTGTCGAAGTGGCAATGCATCATATCCAAAAAGTTAAAAAAAGCATTGTCAGTTTCGGCCAGGGCTGTGAGGGGGACCCCCTGATGGCAGCACACGTTATAGAACCGGCCCTTAAAAAGATACGCAGTTTAACCAACAGCGGCACCATCAATATGAACACAAACGGGAGCAGACCTGATATTCTTGCAGGCTTGCTGGATGCGGGACTGGACAGTATCAGAGTCAGCATTAATAGTTTCAGACAGTCCTGCTACCATGCTTACTTCAGGCCTGTTTCATATTCTTTTGAAGATGTTGTTGAAAGTATCGATATTGCCGTCCAAAAAGGAAAGTTTGTATCCATCAATTATCTGAACTGTCCTGGTGTAACAGACACCACCGAAGAAATCGAAGCGCTATATGAATTTCTTGATCATCATACTGTTCACCTTATCCAGTGGCGAAATCTCAACTTTGATCCAAAAAAGTACCGTGAAATTATGTTTGAAACCGAAGAGCACGGAGAGCCGATTGGAATGAGCCGGTTTATCAGATTGATCAAAAAGCGATATCCTGCCCTGAAGCACGGATATTTTAACCCGCCCAAAGAAACCTTTTAAAGCAGAGGCAGGGCAATCTTTGAGTCTATCAAAAGG
Source organism: Deltaproteobacteria bacterium (assembly GCA_019307665.1). Lineage (GTDB taxonomy): Bacteria > Desulfobacterota > Desulfobacteria > Desulfobacterales > SURF-7 > JAFDJC01. The sequence goes on from JAFDJC010000150.1 coordinate 2,018, forward strand.
CCGAATTTGTTTTCCAGATAGCGGGTCTCAACATTATACGTTCAAACAATTTCATGAGATCGGTTTATTTCAGGTTTTTCTTTTTTGGGTACACTGAACTTATCAAGTTTGCGATCGACTTTCTCGCATTTATTGACACGCCGGCGATCTTGACCTATTCTCAAACAATGTGGAATGTTCTACATCAATTTGCAAATTTGTTCGAAAACCTGGCTGAAAATTAACAAATAAGTTATTGTTATTTTTAAACATGCTTCATTAACAAGGTGACAGGAGGTTGATAATGCAGGTAAACGAGGGAATGATTGATAGACTGTTGAGGGTGATAGTGGCCATCGCTATAATTGTTGCTTTCTTGACAGGTAAACTGCCGGGTAACTGGGCTCTTCTATTAATTTTCAGCGGGTCCTTCTTCATGTCCGCCGTAACCGGGTGTTGCCCTCTTTATATACCGCTGGGTATCAATACCTGTAAAAAATAGCTGGCTCTACCGTTGAGATCACTGAATACAGGCTCTGTGATACTCGTACCGTAGGAGACAAAAATGGCTGCCGACGCCGAACGGGCCATTCTGGTCAGCGATGCGCCTCTATTGGCCGAAAGACGCCGCTCTGGATGGCTATAACCAGGTCAGATTTGAAGATATAATACTGATGCTATCGATGTTTTATTGATAATAGGAAGATACTTTGTCTACAAATTTCAATATGGAGGAAATCAGCATGGAAATGAAAATGTCCGTCAAAGAAGCTAGGGACCGAGCCAAAGAGCTAATGCAGAGAGGTTACCACTGAGGGCCTTCCATCCTGCAAGTTATGTGGGAAGCATATGGTCTCGAGAACGAAGATTTTTTGTGGACCGGTATTCCGTTTTTAGGGGGCATCGGCGGTTTTCAGAATGCGCCCTGCGGAGTGGTGTCATCAACGGCAGTATGCCTTGGTTTGCGGCATCGCAGCCCGATGGAGGACAAAAAGCGCGTAAAGCAGGCCCGCCACGCCATCCGCGCCTTCTCAGCCAAGCTCGTGAGTGAGTTCAACCAGGAGTTCGGCGACATCACCTGCCTGGGCTTGATCGGCATGGATTTTTCCAAACCCGGTGTTTACAAGGAATTCCTGGAAACCGGCGTCTGGAAAGAAAAATGCGAAAAGTACGTGGAGTTCATGATCGACAAGCTTTACGCGCTCGAGGAAGACAAGGGGCTGTTTGTGCAGGCTTAATACCTTGCATGAAATTTTCGGATCATTAAATTTCACCCGGAGGAAGGGCCGGAGGCTTCCATATGCTGCGTTACTAAAGGTTCGAAGTAAACCACTACGACTTCACCCTTAGATGTCTTGCCTATGAAAATCTCCGGCCCGTGCAAGATCAAGCAACAACTCAATTTTCAACCCTGATTCTCTGCCCTATTTTGCCCCAGGTCGAATCAGTCTCAATTAGAGGAAGCGGCTTTCTTTAGCTTGGCCACCACGAAGCTGTCTATAATGAGTTGGGTAAGATGGTGAAGCACACATACAACCAGTGCAATTCCGTATTGGGGGAAAAGTGAAATCTGTAGAATGATCGATAGCGGCAGCGTCTTCTGGCAACCCATCAACAGGGTGCTCTCTCTTTGCCCGGGCTTTAATTGAAAAGCAAGAATAATAAAACCGCCAACGGCAAGAAGTGCTCCATGGAAAACAGCAACACATATCAATACGGTAATAATGTCACCACTGTTTTCTATTATCGTTGGCTTTGACTGGGAAAGGGCCATCCAGACAATACCACAAATCAGAAACAGATTGAGGTTTTGTAAGTGTATTGAATATCGACGAATAACCGGATTGATTTTTCTGTTCGGCCTTGCCGTCAGACCCAGGCAGAGGGGCAGCAAAACCAGCAGTCCAATTTTTGCCATAATAAATGAGTTGTCGATGGAAGCTGTCGTGGTAATGCCGAGGATTCCCATAAGTATAAAAAGTGTTATTGGTACGGTAAATACAGCGAGACTATTGGCAAGGATGGTGGTTACAAGGGCGCCTGCCATATTGCCACCGGCTGCGCCGGTCATTACCACACCGCTGCTGAGAGTCGTCGGCATTATGGCTACAAGAATAATACCGATTTTTATTCCAATATCAAGGGATGACATGCCAAAGAACACGGCAATGGCAGGAGCGGCCATAAAAATCAGGATAAGAGATAAAAAAATGCTTTTAACGTTTTTAATGCCGGATTTTATCTGTCCGGCATCAAGCAAAAGTCCTGAAATCAGGAAAATAATAAAAATGGCCGTATTTGCGCCATTATGCGATTTACACCATATCCCGGCCAAGGAAACGAATTCCGTATTATCCAACAACGTCATTGAAAAAACGGCAAAAAGGCCCAACAGAAACCAGTGTTTTTTTATCATAGTCATCATGGGTTTTGTAACTCCAATTCACATGTTATTCATGGCTATATCATTTTAATTTAAAAAGCACTAAAAAATAGCTTGAATACAATATATTGTATTTAATAAAGATAAAAATGTCACAAATTGTGTTTTTAACTTTACAATTTTGATATGTCATGCTATTAATCGGCAGTCTGAAATTAAGGGTTTTTGGCTTTATAATTATTGATCTAAACACGGTAAAAACAAAGGATGGGGGATCTTCTGGTATGAAACTAAAAAAACTTGAACTATCCGGATTCAAATCCTTTCCTGAAAAAGTGAGCATCGCCTTCCCGCCAGGCATCTCTGCTGTGGTGGGACCTAACGGCTGCGGCAAAAGCAATATATTTGATGCATTAAGATGGGTAATGGGCGAGCAGAGTGTAAAGATGCTTCGCGGCAAAACAATGGAAGATATAATTTTTTCCGGTTCTGCTGGAAAAACGTCTCTAAACATGGCGGAAGTATCTTTGACACTTATAAATGATAACGGCAGCGCACCCGAGGAACTAAAAGATTTTGCGGAAATCATGATCACCAGACGGCAGTACCGGTCAGGCGAACGCGCTTATTTTCTCAACAGGAAGCCATGCAGACTGAAAGATATTTATAATATTTTCTGGGGCAGCGGAATGGGTGCAAGATCTTATTCTGTGATTCAACAGGGCAACATAGGAGCAATTACAGACGCCGGGCCTGATGAAAGACGATTTTTCATTGAAGAGGCTGCAGGAATTACGAGGTATAAAAACAAAAAAAACGAAGCCCTTCGGAAGGTCAACGCGACAAGACAGAATCTGTTACGTGTAAAAGATATTATTTCCGAAGTAAACCGCCAGATGAACACCCTGAAACGTCAGGCAAAAAGGGCTGAAAAATATCAAGGCTATCAGGCCATGATCAGGGAGCTGGAGATAATTGCAGCACTTAGATATTATGATGATTTTTCCAGTCAGATTGAAGAAACAGATGCCCTTTTGAAAGAACTGAAAGATGAAGATGTGGAGCATGTATCAAAGCTCACCAGGCTGGATGCGGCAATAGAAGAAATTAAGTTCGAAAGGGCAACAAAAAACGAAGAATTATCATCTCAAAAATCCCATAGATTTGAAATGCAGAGAAGTGCCGACAGGGCTGAAAATGAAGTTGAGCATCTTAAAAAAAATAATGAGATATTATCTGCTGAAATTGAAGGGCTGGGATCGGCACGTTTAGATCTTGAATCAAAAAACCAGCAGATAACATCGGAAATCGACCAGTCGGAAAAAGAAATAGAATCATTTAAAAAGGATATTAAAAATTACACGGAGGTTCTTGAGAAGGAAAACCAGGCGTCAGGTGATCTCAGGGAGCAGCTTAATCAGTTAAATCTGAAAATTGAAGAGGAAAAGAGCCGGCTAACCGAACTGATAGCCGAAGAAGCGCGATACAGGAATATTTATCAAAATGCATCAAATAATAAGGAAAGTCTAAAACGCAGACTGAAGCGGGTTGATGAGGAAGAAGCTATTGCCGGCCAAAAGGTGAAAAACCTCGAAAACAGATGTGCTGAAGCTGAGAAATCTTTGCAAACACTAAAAGATGAAAAGGATGCAATTGGGCAGGAGATTCAAAAAATTGAAGCCGAACTGAAGGATAAAAATGAAGCCCTCGGAAGGCAGATAAAGAATGTTCAAAGCATGGAGCTTGAAAAAAGTAAGATAAAATCCCGGCATGCGACTCTTGTGAAGATGGATGAAAATTATGAATGGTACCGGGATGGTGTAAAAGCCGTCATGAAAAGAGGCGCTGAAAAAATTGTAAGCGATTCAAGTCAGCCGGGCAATGAAATGAACGGTATTGTCGGTATGCTGGCAGATGTCATAGAACCCGGGCAGGGGTTTGAAATTGCTGTGGAGGCAGTCCTGGGTGAATCAATGCAGTATATTATTGTAGACAATCAAAATACGGGAATAGATGCCATTGAGTACCTTCAGACCAGTGGTGCCGGTCGAAGCGGCTTTATTCCGATTTCAGCGATAAAGGTGCCTGCAGATAAGGGCGGAAATAACACTCTGTCTGCTGACCAGTTACTTGCTCATGTGACGTTAAAGCCAGGGTATGAAGAAATCGGTCAGGCACTTTTGGGCCAGGTCTCGGTTGTCGAAAATCTTAGCAAGGCCATCAGTTTATGGGCGAAGAGCAATGGTTCCGGACCACGTGCCATCGTTACCAAAAATGGCGATATGATTTCTTACAGCGGGATGTTGATCGGAGGAAGCCGGGACAAGCTGTCGGGAATTCTTTCAAAAAAACAGGAAATAAAGGACCTGAAAAAGAAAATAGTAGAACTCGAGCATAAACTGGACAAGTCCCACAAAGAACAAAAAGAACTGGAAGCGGCAGTCCGATACTGCGATACCCGTCTGCAGAAACAGATTGAACAAAAAAATATTACGGCTGAAAAAGAGACTGATGCGGAAAAATACCTTTATAAAGTATCCGAAGAACTGAAACATGCAAAACGGCATTTTGAAATCGTATCTCTTGAGCAGGAACAGCTTATAGGCGAAGAGATCGACGTTGACGATGAAATTTCACGCTACAGTGATGCGCTTGCTGAAAATGAACTTAGAGTTAAAGCAGCCCAGAATAAAGTTACTGAAATGTCTATGAAAATTAGCCTGAAAACCGATGAGCTTGAAGATTTTAACCAAAAGGTAGTCGATATCAAATTGAAATTCACTTCTCTGCAGGCAAATCTCGAAAGCAGCACCAATACATTAAGGCGATTGATCGAATTCAGGGATGACGGTATGAAGCGCTTCAATCAGCTGGTTCAGGAGATTGAACAGAAAAACAGAAAGCAGAAAGATGCCGAGGCAAGGCTGTCAGAGTACAGCCGCCGGCTGCCGGGAATTTATGAAAAACTTAAGCTTCTTGAACATTCTCTTGAAAGTAACGAAGAAGCGTTTCAATCGCTTGAAAAAAAGTTGAATGAAAGTGATAACGCGATTTCAGAAATACAGGGTAAACGTGAAAAGGCACTTGAAAAGCTTCGATACGTGGAACTTGAACAGTCCCAGAGGCGCATGAAGCAGGAAAATATTACAAACCGCCTGAAAGAGCGTTATCATCGAGGCATTGAAGAGTTAAGAGCTGAAATGGAAAAGCCTGACAGCACACAAACCGCTATAGAAGAGATAGAGGCAAACCTTGAAGCATTAAGGGGGAAAATTGCCAGAATCGGAGATGTTAACATTGGG
>JAFDJC010000366.1 GCA_019307665.1 Deltaproteobacteria bacterium
CTACGTTCCGGTGTGCCGATTAATAAATTACTCGAAATACTTGAAAATCAAACGGAAAATTCAGTCCTGAAAAAAACGCTAGCCTCAATGAAGGAAGGCATCAAAGAAGGGGCAAGCCTTTATGATGTGTTCAGAAGGCATCCGAAGGTATCCTCTCCTCTCTACTGTAGTATGGTAAGGGCCGGTGAAGCAAGTGGCGCCCTTCCGGAGGTTCTTGACAGACTTTCCTATATTCTTGAACATGAGCACAAAGTGAAGTCGGATGTCAAGTCGGCCTTGCAGTATCCAATGATTGTTATTGTTTTTCTCGGTATAGCATTTTTTATTTTATTGACCTTTGTTATTCCTAAGTTTGTAGGAATTTTTTTAAATGCCGGAATCGATTTACCGTTGCCTACAAAGATATGTATGGTCATGTATCAGTTTTTATCTGATTATTGGATTTTTATTGCATTGGCCGTTATTGCAGGCACCTCGACATTGATTTATTATATCAGGACAGAGCCTGGAAAGTATGTGAGAGATGTTTTTCTCATGAGGTTGCCGATTATAGGCAAATTGTTTATAAAAGCTGCCATGTCAAGATTCGCAAGTATTTTTTCTATTCTGCAATCCAGTGGTGTCGATATCCTCGATTCCATGAAAATATTATCCGGAACAATAGGGAATGCCGCAATAGCACGTGAATTTGAAAATATCACCAACAGGCTGGAAGAAGGCCGGGGAATTGCCGAGCCATTGAAGGAGTCATCGTACTTTACACCTATTGTTATCAACATGATCGCCATAGGTGAGGAGTCGGGAAACCTTGATGAAATGCTTGGCGAAATATCAGCTCATTACGATTTTGAGCTGGAATATGCCATGAGCAAACTGTCAGAAGCGATCGGTCCGATATTGACGGTTGGGCTTGCAGCGGTTGTGGGGTTCTTTGCGTTGGCGATTTTTTTACCCATGTGGGATCTGACAAAAGTAGTACACTAATATGCCAAAGTGGTTCACTAATATGCCAAAGTGGTTCACTAATATGATAGATGACTTAAATATAAAATGAAAAAATCTCAATTTTTTATCAATCTATATATCATTATTCCGCTTATTTTTGCAGGGTTTTCCGTTCTGTCGTCTGTGGTGACGTTTCAACTTGGTGTTTTTAATATACAAAAAGGCGTGGACCCGGCAAGCCCCGTCCTGATATGGATTGCCATTATCGGATGCACATCATTTTTTTGCAGTCTTCTGCTGGTTCGCTTCCTTCTCATGCCGTCACAGCGGTTTTGGGAGAGCACAAAGAATTTACCTTTGGTGACTGCTGCCCAGGAAGGAATAAAGAAGTCCATTAAAAGGACAAATGAACTGGCACACATTGTACAGCTTTTTGATTCGGTTACAGATGTACTGGGCAAGGTGGATGCAAGGCAGTCCTTTCCTGACATTATAGGGGAGAGCCGTGTGATGCTAGGGGTAATGCGCCAGATTGAAAAGGTAGCCCCGACTGACTCAACAGTACTTATAATAGGTGAGAGCGGCACAGGAAAGGAACTTATCGCTAATAGCATTTATAACCACAGTCACCGAAAAGGGAAGCCGTTCATCAAGATGAATTGTGTGGCCATACCCGGCGAGTTGCTTGAAAGTGAACTTTTTGGATATGAAAAAGGCGCATTTACGGGCGCTGAAAAAAGCAAGCCCGGAAAGTTTGAACTGGCTGATAAGGGTACGATTTTTCTTGATGAAATAGCTGACATGCCGGCCAATTTGCAGGCTAAATTATTAAGGGTCCTTCAGGAAAGGGAAATCGACCGTGTGGGCGGTACAAGAACCGTAAAAGTCGATGTCCGATTTATTGCGGCGACAAACAAAAATATTGAAGAGATGGTAAAAGATGGTAAGTTTAGAGAAGACCTTTTTTACCGTTTGAATGTGTTTATGCTTTACCTCCCCCCATTGCGTGAAAGAATGGAAGATATTCCTTTGTTGGCGGATTCTTTGATCGAAAAATCTGAAAAACCGGTTCAAATATCAAATCCAGCTATGCAGTTATTAATGAATTATCAATGGCCCGGCAATATAAGGGAGTTGCAGAACACAATTGAAAGAGCTACCGTTATTTGCAATGATGTGATAGATGTAAAACATCTTCCTGCAAGTATTAGAAGGGATCTGCCTGACCGGCATATTGACATGGAAATATCAGAAGAAAACCCTGTTGAAATCGACGAAAAAATTCGAGAGATCGAAAAGATCTTTTTAATGGAGGCCCTGAAAAAGACAGGCGGAATTCAGGTGGAAGCTGCAAAAATATTGAGTATTACCCCTAGAAGTTTATGGCACCGAGTTAAGAAGCATGATATTAATGTGGATGCTTTTAAAAGCAACAAATAATGTAATTATGACTACAATTGATGTAGTTATCCCGGCGAGAAAAAGTATTGTGCAATCGTTGGATAATTTAAGGCATCAAAAAATGAATACAAGATAAGGCAATAAATACAATTAAATATGATCTAAACTACAAATTACGATGGCATAGCAGGCACTCTGGATATGGAAACTTGGCATATAATCTGCATCTTGAATTTAAAAAATGAAGTTAGACTTGAATTAAAGCGAGGAACTGAAGTTGGAACA
>JAFDJC010000367.1 GCA_019307665.1 Deltaproteobacteria bacterium
ACTGACGTCCCCTCGTGACAGGCTGAACACTTTTTTTTTCTGCTCCTGCATTCCGCCGACATGATCAAGGTGGCGATGGCTGATAAACATTAAATCTACATCGCTTAATGATACGCAGAGTGTTTTTATATTTTGAAGCAATGGCGACGGGTGTTCTTTTTTCTTTTTTTAACCAACATCCATAAGTATAGTTGTGTCATCGGCTTTGATCAGATACGAGACCCCCGGCTCTGTCTTCAGCTTGTCATCATCAGTATGAAAATCGATAAGCGGAAGTATAGAAAGGTTCTTTACAGATCCTATATCCAATAGTTTGTCATAGTGTGTGGTTTCAATTTCTTTTGAGACTTTTTTGTTTCCTGCTTTAAGCTGAATCAACTTAATAGAGAAAAGAAGTGATATAATTATAAGCAGGGAAAGAATAATATAAATAAATATCATAATTGGGCCTCCTCATTTGATTTGCCGGTAAATATTTACATAGCTTTTTGCATTATTCCCATGTCCTGGGAATATATCCTTTGGGAAGATGGGCTGTTCCTTTAATACACGGAATTTCAATTTCTTGATAAACTTTATCTATTATGCTGTCAATATTGTCGCAAAATCCACCATCTGCCATATCCCAGCCGTTATCAGATCTTTTGGAAAAGGTGCATGTGCAAAAATGGATAGCTTCAGCGCCTTTTGATTTTAGTATTTTGGCTAAGCCTACAGTATTGTCGCCGGGACATTTGCACGTGAAGACGCCTGCAGGAATAGTTTCGTCATATTGAGTGAACCCTTCTTTTTTTTCGATCAAACAATTAAAACAGCTTGTTAAGGGGCATCGATCCATATTTTTTTCGCAGCGTATAATAGCTATCTTCACCGTTTTATTCCTTTTCTAATTTTTTATGAAAAACACTATTTATTTTTTTTCATACATTTTATCATATACTTGTTAAGAGCTTCCTTTAGAGTCTCTGCGGCAAGAAAAGCGCAGTGTTCTTCTTCCTCAGTTAAGTTGCCGAGTTTTTCCATAATGGATTTACCTGTGATATCCGGTAATTCATCAGGGCTTTTTCCGATAGCTGATTCTGCTGCAAAAGAACCACAGACATTACTTGAAGCGCAGCCGTCTGTTAAATATGAAGCATCTTTTACTTGATTATCTTCAAATTTCAGGAAAATTTCCATTGTATCCCCGCATGTTCCTTTTATACGTGCGTGGGCATCAGAATTTTCAATTGCGCCCCGATAACGGGGATTAAGCCAGCGTTGAAAACCTTCTTCTCCTAGGACATCTTTTGCTTCATCGAATATCTGTTCCTGCAGGTTGTCAAGGAACGAATCAAGATCATTATTCATATCAATTTTTCCCACAGCATGAACCTGGTCCCGCACAGCCGGCTTCAGAAGGATTAGATCCGCAGCATGAGGTGTCACCGGGACCGGGCATACTGCTTTTTGTCGGGCCCGACATTGAAGAGTGCGCAGAAAGTAGTTTTTTCAGGTTGTTACTGCCGCATGAGGCGCATTGCGGTTGAATTGATGACCCGGTTAGAAGTATTTCACTGTATTTTCCACATTCGAGGCATATATAATCGAATATCGGCATGACCATATCCTTTTTTGATAGGGTTGTTTTGACTGAAAAATATTAAACCCAGTGTCCATCCACATTAGCAGCGTCAATAGCTTTTAATTCGTTGTTTTTAAATTGCTGAAGGGCATCTGCAATCCGGCCTTTTACACCGATGAATATTTTAATGCCGACTTTATCCAGTATTTGAAATGCTTTAGGCCCGCAGTTCCCTGTAATGAGAACTTTGACGTTATTGTCAACAATCGTTTTTGCAGCCTGAATTCCGGCTCCCTGGGGCAAATTAAGGTTCTGAGTGTTTTCCACGACACTATATTCCATGGTCTCGGAGTCAACTATAATAAAATTTTCCGCACGTCCGAAACGTGGGTCAATGTCTGAGGTCAAATCTTTTCCTGATGATGTAATCGCAACTTTCATTATTGATATTCCTCCTTTATCTTACACTTGCACTGCATTTTTTTAGGAACCAACCTGATTATAATCCGGTTACCGTTATGAGCATATACCCAAAATGAAAAATAATGATTTTTTAATGAGGTGTCAAGATATTTTTTATAGAACCGGGTCCCTGCTTTAAGAGAAAAAATACAATATATATTTTAAAGCTGGAATTAATATACATACGGCAAGGATCCATTTGATGACTTTAGCTGAAACAAATTTTTGAAATCTTGCGCCGCAATACATTCCGGCAAATCCACCCAAGCCAAAAAGAAGACCTAATGCATAGTCAGGTGCAACCGCTTGATTTGGATAGTATGGAGCGATAAGCTGATAAAAAAGAACGCCTCCTATGGACGTGACAAAAGTACCCATTAATGTTGCACCGGCTATGGTAAAGACAGGAAGACCGAAAAAAGTTACAAAGAAAGGAGCAATGATTGCACCGCCGCCTATTCCATAAACCCCGCCTACAATTCCGACAAAAAAACTCAATCCCATTATTCCTGCAATGTTAACTTTAAAGGTATGGCCGGAGAATTCATATATGATATGAGAAAATGAAAAATTTTGTACTATGACTTTTTGTTTTTGAAAT